>NZ_JAOVQN010000019.1:0-105266 GCF_025673445.1 Ruegeria marisflavi | reverse complement strand
GCGTGGCCGTCACATCGGCCATTGCGACGCCACGGGTCAGCGTCAGGTCGCTGGCGGAGAGCGAGAGGGTCAGGGCCGGGTCCAGGACCTCGATCGAGATTGTTGCCTGTGCCTTGGCGCCATTGCTGTCGGTGACTTCGACCGTGTAGGTGGCATCCGCAACCGCCGCCGTGGGGGATCCGGAGATTGTTCCATTGCCGCTGTTCAGGCTCAGGCCTGCGGGGAGGGCGGGGCTGACAGTGAAACTGGTATAGCTTCCGCTGCCCCCGGCCGGCGTGGCCGTCACATCGGCCATTGCGACGCCACGGGTCAGCGTCAGGTCGCTGGCGGAGAGCGAGAGGGTCAGGGCCACTTGTGAAAGCGTGAAGCTTACGCTGCTAGAAGTCCCAATAAATTGTCCATTAACAGTCCCTGTAATTGAGGCAATTTCTACTGTGTTGCTTGAAGTTAAAATTGCGGAATAGGTTCCATTTCCATTGTCAGTTACGGCGGAAAGAGTTCCTGCTGTTGTGTGCAGTATGACCAAGTCACCGCCGGTTGTTTTGTTTTGAACCTGATTGCCTCCCGGGTTTGTCAAACGAATTTGAACAGTAATACTTGAGGTTGACGCGCCATCTGCCGGAATACTTGTGGGACTTGCTGAAATGACGCTGTGTGCTCCACTTACTGAAAGGTTTGCGGCAACAACTTGGTCAACCCATAGAAAGTTTAACACGATCAAAAATGCCACAAACAAAGATTGCAGCTTGGAACGCAAAACAGTTCTAAACATCCGCAAGTTCCGTTAGGCTCGTTTTCAAATTTTGCGCTGTAGTTCCGATTTTGATCGCCAACACCGGAGGTGCCCTTCGGTTAAACTAAATAAAAGAAATTGGCTGAATTGTGTCAAAATTTAACTAAATCCTAGAAATCGAGGGTTAATGTTGAATCTGTTGCGCAAATCGGCTGACGATCGATGTTTTCCTTTCCCCAGACAGACTTACCCCACGGCCTCTGTGACGGGTATCCAACTGATGTGCATGTCTCTAATCCATGTTAACCGGATGTATGAGACGACGCCCTGTAAAGGAAGGTTTGCTCCTGACCTGAAATGCCCGGAGCACCGGTCAGGAGCCGCGCCAGGGCTACGAGGAAAAGCCATGACGAGCCTTTGAAGCTGCCTATCCGTAGCGGATGGGATCAGGCGTTGCCTTCGCTGCCCAAGAACATGAGTGAAGGATTGCTTCCATCGCGGGACACTAGGCAGCGCCAAGGGGCTCCGTTTTCGCCGACACACATGTAGATGGCGGTCGCGGCCTCGGATGTTTCGCCGCCAACGACGATCACGCTTCCGTCCGTTTGCGCGATAAGCGCAGAGCGGCAGGAATTGATTGCCGCCTGGGTCACATCCGGTGCCATACTGGCAATGAATGGCGGCGAGTCCGGTGCCGTGGGCATCTGGGACGCAGTCCCTTCGGTTTCCAGGCATCCGGCCAAGGACGCCAAAGCCATCAATCCTGCGAATATCTTAATAGTGGGTTTCATTTGTCTTTCTTTCCTCTCAGGTGAACCTTTGCAAGTTTGCCGGGCGATAGGGGTCAGCCTCCGACCAGAAGGGCATCGATCAGTTCGAAACGAGCATCGCCCACGGTCACGATCTGCATGTCACCGTCCCGGGTGACACGCAGTTCCGCGCCCCCATCGGCTTCCGACTGGTCATAACGGATGACTTCGCCATTCTCGAAATAGAGGACACGGTTGCCCGCGTCCGGCCAGAAGACCATTGCAAACCCGTTTCCATTGCCCTCGCGAACGACGCCGGTATCGCATTCGCGCGGTTCCGTGCCCGGACGTTCGCAGTAGATGATCGAAGACGCCGTGAAGCTTGACCCGGCGGGAAAGACACCGCCGACCGGACGGTCGTAATTGGGCATGCCGCCCCCCGAGACCGTTCGCCCGGCCTGCAAGTCGGCAAGAACGTCGGCGCCGTCCACATAGAACTCGGTCAGCCGAAGCTCCTTGGCGGGAAAGCCACAGCAAACCTGGGCAACGTAGTTGCCAAGGTCGATGGAACCGCCCGAGGTTAGGGAACCATCCACGCGTGGTTCATGGGCGCGCATGTCCGTGGGCGCGTTGAAATTCTCGAAATACTGCCTTGCCGCGTCGCCGCAGGCCTGCGCGAGCTCGGCCTTGCTTTGCGCGACAGCAGGGTAAGCGAGTGTCAGTACGAACATTGCGGCCATCGCAAGGCCCGCAGCATTCCCATTGGCAGCTTACTTGGAGAGCGTCTGGATCATGTGGTTGTTCCTTTCAGATGGTCTTAGTTGATGCCAAAGATCACGGTATAGGATCGAGACCGGTTACTGCCGTTGATGACCTCGATGACATGGTTTCCCGACTGCCAAAACTGGCCGCGATATTCGCGGGCGGCCGTTGCCCGGTCGAGCAGCGTGCTGTCGGGGTTCTGGATGCGCCAGGTCATGCCCGGATCGGTCGAGGCGAGCCGGAAATAGAGGAATTGCAGGGCCCGCGCATTGAGGATGTAGCGGCGGGTGGCTCCGGGCGCGAGTTGCTCCCTCAATTCGGTTCCATTGGCTCCGGGCGGGAAGCGGACGGTCACGGTTGTCGTCTGGCCGGCGCCGGTCACCGAAGGCGGACTTGGGAGCTGCGTCGCTGTCCCGCCATGCGTCGACGGGGGACTGGGCAGTTGCGTCGCCGTGCCACCCTGCGATCCGCCGCCCGTGAGATAACGCGCGCTGACCCAGCCGCGTTCACGCATGTCGGTCAGCATCTCGATCTCGCACCAGGTCGTGCGGCCCGGTGTCTGACAGCGCAACTGCCGGACCCTGTCGCCATTCCTCAGTGCGCCTATGATCCGGTAGTTCGTCCTGGGGCCGCTGCGGACGTTGAGAACATCATTTGCCGCTATGCCCCACACCGTGACAATGCGGGAACCGGCCGGATCGGAGGAGCCGCCCCCACCGGGCAGGGGGCTGGCCTGAGTCCGGCCTTCGGCAAAGAACTCAACCATGCGCCGCTCGAACGGATCGTAGGAACAGGCGAAGTCCTCGAACCGGGTTTCCAGGAATATCCGCCCGTTGATCGCGTGCGTCCCATCCACGCGACGGCCGTTGTACTGCATCTCGGTGGCCGCGGTGAAATCGCGGAAATAGGTCTGGCCCGCACTGGAACACTCGTTTCGCATGAAATCCGCGGACTGGCCTGAGGCAGCCGATGCCAGCGCGCAGGCTCCGAATATGGTCCAGCATAGATATCTGCGGTGCAACATGGGTGCAGGCTCCAGACTTTTAATCGTCTCCGGATCGGAGAGGGTTATCGGAAGGGCTTCTGCAACACTAGACCGTACCTCTCCCGGCGCGATCCCTTTTGCGAAAGGAATATCCGTTTCGCGCAGGTGGCTGAAAATTCTTCACGGAGTCTGGGGTGCTGGGTTGGGTTCGGCCGCTCCCGCTGTTATCGAGCCATCCCCGAAGGCTAGGGCCTGCCCGAGGCAGTTGCGCAAACACCCGGCAAGTTCACTGCGCAAGAGGCGATAAGTCCTCGCAAAAACATGACCGTGCTTGATCGGTCCTAGTTTTGCAAATTACCTTGAGAGGTATGTTCCGTACGAGTTCGCACTATGTGCGATCTAGGGGAGAGTTGGATGAGTTTTTTCAGGACGGAAGTATCTTTTCGCGGAGCCGAAACGCGGGTGGTGGAATCCCGCCTGTTTTCCAATCCGAACAAGATGGTCATGGCCCATCGTCCCGAGGTTTATGCGCGCGTGTCGCGGTTTGACCTGGGCGGCTTGACCGTGGGCGAGGTGATTTCGTCCGGCCACAACGTCGACGTCAGCGAGTACATGTCCAACAGCCTTATTGTTCCGCTCAGCGGTGTGATCGAGTGCGAAAGCAAGGCCGGCCTTAACAAGGCCACCACGGGCGAAGCGCTCTTCTTCTCTCCCAATCGCCGTCATACTAGGGTCAGTGCGGGCAAAGCCGCGACTTTCAAGGGCATCCCGCTGATCATCTCGACCGACCTGATGCGCGCAGCCTTCGACCGGCTTGGACTGAGCCTGCCTTCTGCAATCGAATTCGACTCACTGTCGCTTCGGATGAACGGAAGTCGGTCTGCTGCTACCGCCGAATTGATTCAGACTGTCCGGACACTGCACGCGGAAATCGACCGCGGATCGGTACGGATTGGAAATCCAGCCAGCCGCGCGGTCTGGGTCGAATTCATCGCGGACAAGATCGTGGATGCGCTTCAGGAGACCGGCGTTCTGCATGCCCCGGTCTACCATAGCGACTCGTCCAGCTATCGCTCGGTGCGGATGGCGCTGGAATACATGAGGGTATCCCACGGAGAAATAAAGGATATCCCCTCGGTGGCAAAGGTTTGCGGGGTGAGCACGCGAAGCTTGGAGTTGGCGTTCAAGAATGTCCTCGAAACAACTCCGTCAAAGGCCTTGCTCGTAATTCGCCTGGAAGCAGCCAGAAAACGACTGTGCGACCCGAACGACGAGGCCTCGGTAACCGAAGTCGCCCTTGATTGCGGTTTCAATCATTTGAGCAGATTTTCTGCAGCTTATCGCGAGAAGTTTCACGAATTACCTTCGCAGACCTTGGGCGTGTGGCGCAAGGTCTGACAACCGGCGCGGTTGCGGTTGCGCGAAACTGAATCTTTCACAGACAACACCTTACAGCACCGTGTTGCGAGAAATGGATATTTGCTGCGCACATCGGATAGCCGGCAGAGGATCACGATGAAACAACTTGAATGTCTGGGTGTCGTTCGGGGATCCATCCCGGTTGTCTGAAAGGATTGAGAGATGAGAAGTTTACTACTTGGCGTTTCGGCCATGTCTGTTGCCTTGACCGTGTCAGTTGCACCGGCCCGGGCCGATGACGAGGCGGCAGCGATTGCAGGCGCCATCGCAATTATCGGATTGGCCGCGCTGGCCCATAACAAGAACCACTATCAGGAAGGTTACAAGCCGAATGGCGAAAATGAAACGGCAGCCTTCGAACGGGGCTATCGCGACGGGCTGCACAACGAACCCTATGACTCGCGCCACAGCAGCACCGCCTATGGCCAGGGGTTCGATGCGGGCCACAAGGAACGGAGCAACCGTCTGGCTCACAAGCAGCGCGATATCGCCGGCGTGAAGGTTCCCTCGGCTGCGGCGCAATCCTGCGTGAACGAGGCCTCGTCCAGCTGGGGCGTGGGCCGTCACGACGTACATATTGTCAACGCCGGACAGGAAGGGGCCGACAACTTCTACATCGAGCTTGCATCGGGCCACAAGCACGTGATCTGCGGCACCAATTCGCAAGGTCAGGTGTTCAATCTTCGCAATGGGCGGATGTGAGCATCGGGTCCGTCAGTCGCCACCATTCCGCGCCAGTCCAATGGCATGACGCCAAGAACCGCGGCCAGAGGCTCAAGCCATGTGTAAAACGGTTACTTTGATCTTTGCACTGGCTTACCTGGCCGCGCTGTTTCTGCTGCTTGTCGGGACGTTTGGTTGGTTCGGACAGGAGCGCGACCCTTTAGCGGCAGTGTTCCTGCTTCCGCTCGGGCTGCCGTGGAACCAGTTTCTGGACCTGTTCGGCGAGGCATTTCGGCCTTGGCTGGCGGCTCTGTCGCCTCTCTTGAACCTGATGCTTCTCAGAATGATCTGCGGGTTCGCCGCGCGTAGCTAGAAGAGGAGAAAGACAGGTGTCGAAAGTGTTCATTGGCGTTCTGGCCTTTGTCATCGGCCTGGCGATCGGTAGCTATGGCGCCATGCGGACGGCAGGCGGTGCAATGATGGGCGCCGGTGCCGGGGTCGGGCTGGCGACTGGGATCTGCATGGTCGTGGAGGCCGTCAACCAGACCGGTTTGCTGGACGAGGCGCAAATCGACGAGGTTATGAAACGTGCTGCGCAGAATGCGTCTGGTGGAGAGCTTCCCGAAGGTATTCAATCAACGGGCGCTCTGAAAGGCTGCGAGGAGGCCTTGGCAAAGCTTCGGCCCAGCCAGGGTTAATGCATCATAATGCGGATTCGATGGTCCGCTGAGCAAAATGGAAACGTGATCCGAGGTTTGGCTGGGATGCGATATAGGAGGAGATAGTAAGAGTGCGTTGCAGGACAGATTTCGTTCGGTCTCGAATTGCCCCGACGCGCCGCTCCCCGTCTCTGATCTTTGCTATCGCGCCACCGGCTCTCTGCCATTCTCATGGTCTAGCTTGGTGATCGGACTCCTCCATCAGAAATCGAGAACATAAAAAATTGCTCCATCCATCCCACTTGATCTTAGACCAACTCGGAAACGGGTCTCAGCGTTCAAAAATCTGGCCTTACACCAATTCCGACGCTACCTTCATTCGCCAGGGACAAAGTGAGGCGCACTGATGCACATGAAGCGGAAAACCGGTACCGTCATCCTCGGCGTGCGAATGTTATGTTTACTTGTCCTGACCGTCTTTGCCGCGTCGCCGGCCCTGGCGCAGGTCGCAACTGGTCTTGAGGCGAGCCTGCCGGAAATAACGGTGCGCGGCCGTGGTTGGGGGCAGTTGCTACAGCCACGCGAGTTGCTCGAATTCGGACTGGCGCTGATCGAGACCTCGGTGATGACTGCGGTCATCGCCTATCACCCCGTGCTGAGCGCAAACCGGAAGACCAGAAGCGATTTCGAAACACCGCGCGCCTTGTTCGTCTATGCGCTGATCGGCATGGTCGTCGGCTTCCTCATCATGCATCACGGGTACCTGATCGGTTTTGTGCTGTTCGGTCTTGGGGGTCTCTTGCGGTTCAAGACGGACGACAGTGCCGGCGACACGATGCGCCTGATCCTCGTTACCCTGATCGGCCTGTGTGTCGGGCTCGACCTACCGGTGATCGCCCTGATCACCACGGCCAGCGCGTTTGCCATTCTCTACGTCCTGGGTGGGCCTGCCAATTTTGGCGTGGATATCCAGTTTTCGGACAAGAAGCGGCCGGTGCTGGAGTCGATGCAAGTGGTGCGCGACGAATTGCAGAAAGCCGGCTTTCGCACGATTTCCATAAGCCGAACCAAGTTCAAGTCGACGGTCCACTACGTGGTCACCGGTGTGAACGGAGCGCGCCGTTCCGCACTGGAGAGGGAAATGGCGCGCTTGTCCGAAGGCAAGGCAAGCGGAATTTCCGATTGGCATATCGACTGATCCGCGACGAAGCAATGCCGCTTCCGACTAAGTCTCCTCCGCGGAAATGGCTTGGCGCCTGGGTAATGTTGGTCGCCTCGGCGGTTCACCTTCTCCTTGTGGGACCTGTCGAAGCGGAAATGTCCCTGTCGCTGGTCAATTCGCGCGAGATTGCCGAACCGTCCATCGGGTTTACCGAACCGTCTGGCCTCAGCGCCGCAGACGAGGGTGGGTTCTGGTCGGTGAGTGACAACGTCACCCGTCTGTTCCGCCTGGATCACAAGGGCAAGCCGGGAAAACGCGACGACCTGTCCGGAGAACCCCAACTGGAAGGCATCGCAGAGGATCTGCCTCGGCAACGTCTGCTGATGGTGCGCGAGGACACGACCGAGATCCTGTCACTTGCCCCAGACGGGACCCTCACCCGGTTTCGATTGCTGACCTTGCCAGGTGCAGAGGGACTGGTTGCCCATTTCCAGGCAGATGAAAACAACGGATTGGAAGGGATCACGGTTGACCCCGAAACCGGCGCCGTATTGATTATCAAGGAACGCTGGCCACGGTTGCTGATTGAGTTGGCCCCCGACTTGTCGCGGGTTGTCCGGATACAGGAATTGTCGGCGGCAATGGGCTTCGTTTCTGCGGCGGCGCAAGACGACAAGCTCGACCTGTCCGGCCTGGCATGGGACGCGTGGCGAAAGGGCGTCTGGATCACCAGCGACACCGGACAGGCGGTGTTCTTCCTCGACCTTTCCAGTATGACCGCAAGGGGATGGGCGCTGATGGACGCCGGCAAGAAGAAACTGCATCCGGTGAGCAATGCCGAGGGAGTGGCGCTCTCTTTGGACGGCGACTTCCTTCATGTCATCACCGACGACGGCAAGAAATCACGGCTGCTGACATACAGGATTGACTAAATCCAACAGACGAACTGTCCTGAAAGGGTCAGGATCGAACGAGGAGGGAAATCTAGTGAAGGATTACCAGATGTTTTCAATGATCCGCTGTGCAGGAATTGCACTGGCCTTAATGACAGTGCCCGCAATGGCTGCCGACTTTACAGCACGTTCCGGCGCGCCGGGACATGATCAGATGATCGCCCGGTCCAACCCCACGCCTGCCGACGGGCTTGCCTTCGTACGCCCGGTGCTGTCTGGCGTGCTCTACAGGGGCGGCTTCAAGGGGGGTGACAAGGCACGGACCGGTTTGTCCGGGTCGCAGCGCAAACAGTTGTGCGAGGCCGGATTTTCCGCGGCCCGCTACATCGACTTCGGCAAACATACAGAGTACGGCAAAACCTCCTGCAGCAGCGGCCAGTTGACCTATGCCGCAGGCAAATCGACCAGGCCCGACGACGTGATGAAAGAACTCCATGATATCATCAAGAACCCCGGAACGGGGCCGATGTATGTCCACTGCATGTGGGGTGTCCATTCTTCCGGCGCGGTCTCGGCAATGGCGCTGGTGCAATTCTGCGGCTGGAGCGAGGACCGCGCCAAGCAATACTGGAACGAGGCCCGCAACGGCGCCGATTGCTCGGATGGGTGCGATGCCTGGATTGATCATCACTTCGAACATTTCAAGGTCAACTCCGCGCTGACGATCTCGGCTGCGGAACAAGCAGCGATCTGCCCGAAATGAGTGGCGCCCTGTTTCCCGCCCTGCTGGTTTGCGCAGGGATGTTTGCGAGCGCTGCACTGGCCTCGGATGCGGTCAAGGGCCATGAGACGCTGTTCACCAGTCCGAACGACGTTACCGAACGCTGCGTCCGAATCACGCCGATGCCCGGCGCGGTCTATTCAAAACACGACCTGCTGGCCGAGGAGGCTTATTGCGCCCTCGACTTCTATGCCGCGACCGTCGCGCTCTGTCCCAAAACCTGGAGCACGAGCCCTGGCATGAAGATCTACGACATCTCCAAGGGCCCCTATGCCGGTGACCGGCAGGGCTTTGAACGTCACGCCTGTGCCGAAGGCAAGTCCGCGTCCCAGTTGGCCCATAAAGACCTGGCCAAGTTCAAACCGACCATGAACGCCAAGGGCACCAGTGGCACCTTCTCGACCTCACCGCTGCTCTACTACCACTTCTCGCGCTATTTCGAGGCCGATATCGGTGTTCCTCCTGCTGTCTGGCGCAGTATGGACCGCACCATGCATCTGGAGGAGGTGGCCACGCGGGGGCTGGCGTTGTCTGGCAACTCTCATTCGTCGGGAATGAACCATGCCGGCTGGCGCATGCTTGTCGATGCAGATCAGAACCCCTCGGTCTACAAACCGGTGGACGAGCTTTTCACGTCGGACCGCAAGGCCCTTTATGGCGCTTTGCTGGACAGCCCCGGATCCCGCTATGGCACCGAGGTCAACGGGACTCGGGCCTCGGGCTGGGGCAAGGGGCAGAACCTCGATTTTCAGGAAACCGCCCCGTTCCTCGCGCTGCGGTCAAGCCGTCCCATCGACGAGGCCATTGCCGAGGGCATTGCCGAAGCGATCAAGACCAAGCAGATCCGCCGCGACATGGGGGCCGATGTGGATCCGCGGCAAGTTGCGTACTGGATGACGGATATCGCCAATATCGTTCTGCTCGACTTCATCTTCAGCCAGCAGGACCGGATCGGAAATATCGACTACAAGGTGCGCTGGATGTGGGTCGAGAATGGCGAAGTCCGCAGTCACAAGGCAGACAATCATGGCAAAGATCGCGGTACGGCGCCGGAACAGGCAATCCGGGTGAAGCGAACCCACCTCAACGACAACGATGCGGGCGGGCGGGTGGAATACGCCAATTTCACCAAGTCGACCCAGATGCTGGAAAAACTGCGCCATTTCCCTTCGACGACCTATGCCAAGCTGGCCAGGCTGGATGCGGATTTCAGCGCACAAGGGCCGCTTCTGACCTATGTGCGCGACAGCTTCGGGCTGGATGACCGGCAAGTCGCCCAGATCGTGAAGAACGCTGCTCTTGCCTTTGGTATTCTCTCCGAAACCTGCCGCCGCGGAGAGATGCTGTTCGATCTGGACCCGGAGACATTTTTTGTCAAAGGTAAGGTGGCCGGAGTTCAGTTGGACTGCACTGGAGGCTGACATGCTGCGGATTGCGGCGCTTGTGCTCTGCCTCGTTGCTGGTGCTGTCCGGGCAGAGCCATTCAAGATCGCGGTGATTTCGGACCTGAACGGCAGCTACGGATCAACCAGCTATGGCAAGTCGGTTCACGACGGGATCGCTAGGATCGTCGCGCTTGAACCCGATTTGGTCATCAGCACTGGCGATATGGTCGCGGGCCAACAGGTCAATCCGCATCTTTCGGCCGACCAGGTTGCGGCCATGTGGTCGGCGTTCGATGACGCGGTGACAAAGCCCTTGGCCAGGGCCGGCATTCCCATTGTCGTCACGCCCGGAAACCACGACGCCTCTGCCTATCGCGGGTTCGAAGACGAACGGGCGATTTTTGCTAAGGTCTGGGGCGACAGGGAGCCTGACCTGACATTTGTGGACAGGGCCGACTTTCCCTTTCGATACGCCCTGTCGGTGCGGGGCGTGCTGCTGGTTTCCCTGGACGTGACCACCACCGGAGCCCTGTCGGACAACCAGTTCGACTGGCTCGACGATCTGCTGGAACGCCAGGCCAGCCGGCACAAGGCTGTTGTCCTGTTCAGCCATCTGCCGCTCTGGCCGTTTGCCGAGAAGCGGAGTGATGACGTGATCGGGGATCCAAAATTGCACGACCTTCTGGTGCGGCACGGTGTAGACCTCTATCTGAGCGGACATCACCATGCCTATTATCCCGGTGTCGCCGACGGCATCCTGATGGTCTCGCAATCCTGCTTGGGCTCGGGCCCGCGTGTGCTGCTGGGTGCTTCCCGACCTTCACCCAAAGCGTTTTCCTTGGTCGAGATCGCAGCGGATGGCACCATCGAGGAAATCGCCTACCAGTCCCCCGATTTCCTGAAGCCGGTCAACCTTGACGACCTTCCGCGCTCAATCGGACGACTTGTCCGTAGGGACCTAGTCGGCAAGTGACACGACATGGCGGAGCGCACATTTCGGAAGCGGTCGACCTACCATCCGGGCGGTAGTGTCAAGACATTGGGTTTGAGTGAGGCAAGGCCAGCCCTCCCGTGGCTGTACTTTTCCTCGACCGTGAGTTCGCCCATAGAGTACGATGGGATCTATTCGAGCGACGGTGTTGGCCGGGTTCTGATTGCAAGGCGCACCCCTGCTGTTGTTCCGCTGCCGGCGACGGGCCTGATGTTGTTCGGCACCGTGGCTGGGCTCGGAGCTCTGCGCGCGCGCCGCAGATCGGTCTATATTTTCAGACGCTTGGAGCCTAACGGGTGAAAGTAGAGTTCGGTTTTTCCTTTGACGTGGTCCGCCACCGCCTTGTTGACGATGATACAGCCCGGATCAGCAATAGCTTCCAACCGGGCTGTAAGATACTACCAGCTGCACCATTCCAAGGCTTCGAGACCATAACTCATCTGCTATGCTGAATACAAATCAGCTGAAATGCCGCCGCGCAAGGACAGGGATTTCGAACATGAGACAGGCATGAGCATCTTTCCTAAACTAGCTCTTATTGTGCTGTGGATTGCAGTCGCGACAACCACTGCCATCGCCCAGGTCAGTTCCGTCGCCGGGGTCGAAGGCAAAGATATCTCTGCAGCCGTCAGCACTGAATCCGGAGTAAAGGCAGGATCTTTCATCGTAGCGCCCATCCCATTCTCCAACCCGGTTCTGGAAAGTGGCCTGACACTTGGCGCGGGCTATCTCTTCACTATTCCAGGCTCGCGGCCCTCCGGTTTTGGTGCCGCGAAAATGAAATCCTCGAATGGCAGCGAAGGATACGGGTTCGGAGGCGTTGTGAATTTTGCCGATGGCCGCTGGACGCTCGGCCTCGTCTACGGGGACGCGCGCCTCAATTACGATCTTCCGGTTACGTTGCCAACGGGCACATCCCGCCTGCCACTCGACCAGTTGGCAACAGTCGCGAACCTGGAACTGGGCTACAATTTTTCGCCTGCATTCTCTGTTACCGGATCACTGAGTTATCTCGACTCGACGATCGCAATTAACTCGACAACTATTCCGCCTAACCTGCTGCCGGATCTCGGTGTCGAAGTTGGCATTCTCGGTCTTAAGTTCCAATGGGACACGCGCGACGATACGTTCTATCCCACCACCGGTGATCTTACCAAACTGTCGCTCTTCCACGCCCGTGACAGGGGAACGCTGTTTGACGGAAATGTCACGACACCAAATCGGCTGTATTCAAAAGCGATCCTCTCCGCGGCGCAATACTGGTCTTTGAAAAATGACGCTGTCATAGCTGCACGCGGCGTGGTCTGCGGCGCCTCCGCGTCGGCACCGTTCTTCGATGCCTGCGGTGTCGGCATGGTCGACGCCATGCGCGGCTTTCCCGCCACCGACAACATCCGTGACTACTCCGCTTCGATCCAAGCCGAGTACCGCGACCGATTTGGCCAGAGCCGGTTTGGCTATGTTCTCTTCGCCGGCTACGGGATTGGCGGGGACGATCTGGGTAAAATGTCAGACGCCGCCGGCGGTGCCGCCATTGGAGCCGGCCTGCGGTTCAGGTTATCCAAGAAGTTCGGTCTGGACTACGCGCTCGATTTTGCCGTGAACGATGAGGGCGAAGATTATCTCTATATCTCTCTGGGACAGCGGTTCTGACCGGCGCTGGCAAAGTAAACCAGCCTGAGGTGGGCAGGGCGGTTTCGTAGCCTTTCGGCATCGCCCAAAAGATCCCCGCTTCGCTATTTGAAGACCGCCCAAGGCGATGTCAGAAGGAATTCCAATTTTGACGAGTAGTTCGATTTCGTAGCTTGTCGCCATTCCCAATCGTGATCGTCGCGGCCCATCCATTCGTGGGGATTTAGAGAGTGCCTCGCTGAAATCCGTGACCGTGCATTTGCATCGCAAAGAATGTCGTCTCCCAAATTGTTGCGCAGAAGCACAGATCACCGATTTTGCTTAGTTCATCGGTAGTCGACCGAACTAGGATGCGGTGTCAACGGCTCTCTAGAAGGTCTCCACCCAAGGTCGCACCGCGACTTCATTGGTCCAGGCGCTCCGGTCCTGATCGATAAGATGTCGATAGGTGCGGGCAATGCCTTCGGGCCGCAGCATCGAGCCGGGCTTGTCGAACGGTTCCGTTCTCCCGGGGTTCAGGATCGCTCCGTCGATATTCACCCAGGCCACATGGATGCCTTGCGGATGCAGCTCGCGCGCCATGCTCTCGGCCAGCCCCCGTTGGGCGAACTTGCCCATCGCGAAAGGGGCCGATTGAGGGAAGCCCTTGACGCCGGCAGATGCGCCTGTGAACAGGATCGTCCCGCGTACCCCGTCGACAGGGGGCGCTTCCAGCATGTGGCGCGCGGCATGTTTGCCAGCAAGGAACGCGCCGATTGCCGTGACCTCGATCGCCTTGCGCACATCGTCAGCCGACAATTCCGAAATCGGTCCCCGAACGCGCGCCGAAGGATTGTAGATCACGACCCGTGGCGGGGTCGGAAGACTGTCGAAGAGGGAGGCCACAGCGGCTTCATCAGTGGCATCCAGCGTCACAATGCGGGCATCCAGTTCCCTCGCGAGAACGGCCATCTTGGTGGAGCTTCTGGCAGCCAGTGTCAGCGCATAGTCAGCTGTGAGATTGCGCACCAAAGCTGCGGACAGGCCATCGCCCACGCCAATGATCACGGCTTGCGGCTTTGTCATTGAAAATCTCCTCTACCTGAAAGACGCGCGCTTGGGCGCACAAAATTGATATCATTGCGGTAACACGCTGACCCGGCGGTGTGTAATGGACAGACCCCGGGTGCCTAATCTAGGGCAGGTCAAAGTATCTGCGGTTGCGCTGCCACACCTTCTCTCCGATGAGGCAATCATAGGCCTGCGCCTTTCGGATCGTCGCTTCGGGGCGCTGGGCTTGCCCGGCAATTTCGAGAACCAGTTTGCGGCGCACGGCCGCAGCGAATTGATCCCAGCTGAATACGGGAACGACGAACGCGCCCGGACCGCCCACAACGCAGTTGGTGTAATAGACATCAAGGTCGGGAATGCCCCAGGTCGAGGACATTTCGTCCTGTGTCATCAGGGGCAAGCCATTGATGGTGATGCCCTTCGAAAGGACCCGATCGCGCGCTTGAGTAACGGGTGGACCTTGGTTGTTGGGACCGTCGCCGCTGATGTCGATCACCCGGCGCAGGCCGGTGAAGCGATTGGCTTCGAACATATCCGCGCTGTACAGCAGTGCGCCGGATATCGAGGTGCGGCGCATCCCCGGGCTGCTCCAGGCCGTCAGACGGCGTGCGAACTCTTCGACGGCTTCGCGACTGTCGATCAGGGTCCAGGGCACAACCACGGTTTGAGAACTTTCTCCGGCCCATTCCACGTATGTAACCGCAATATTGCCAATCATGCCGCCACGAATTGCCCCGTAGACCACATCGCTGGAGAGGGCGGCCGCGTAGCCACGGCGCTGAATGTCCAGCTCGTCGGGTGTCATGGAACGGGAAACGTCTACAGCGAGGACCAGCTCGACATCGACTTCGACCATCTGCTGTGCCGCCAAAGGCAAGGCGCAGAGGGCAAAACAGAGTGCAAACAGGTGACGCATGCCGCCATTGCGCCAGAGACGAGTGACTCTGTCCAGTCTCCAAACGGTGCGAATGACAGCACAAAGAGAAATGAGATTTAAGGTAGGTGTCGGCTTGGTACCCCGGAGCGGGGCAGGGGGCTCGAAGCTTCGTTGGATGCCCGTTTGACTCTGGCGCTTTTCGGTCAAGGACATACAAGTCTTTTCGAAGCCTTCAGGGAGTTTGTCGTTCCTAACTTGACGCCCGAAATTCAATGGAATAGTACCGGTGAGCGTCGAGCGGGCGTTGTGTAATGGTAAGACCCTTGCCTTCCAAGCAAGAGATACGGGTTCGATTCCCGTCGCCCGCTCCAAAAATTCTTTTCCGACACATTACCTACAATTTGTCCAACCTTTATCTTCTATATTATTGATAAATAGACTTTTTTCTGGATTTAAACTGTAGTCTTCCAAGCAAGAGATACGGGTTCGATTCCCGTCGCCCGCTCCAGAGAACCCTTTCCGCCATTTTGCCGCTAAACTCGTCCGGTGCACCTTTCCGAGTACACCAAGCGGGCGAAACATTCCGTGTGGGCATCGCCGCGACTGGCGTAAGTCAAACCATGGAAATCTGGGCGGAGGAACGGTGGGTCTGGTCCGGTCGGGCCCGCTCGTCGGTATCAAAGGAACCACGTATTTCACTGTACAAAACGGTCAAACGAAGGTCCGCTGCGGGTACAAAACGGTCAATTCGCCGGTTGCGGTTTGATCCCTGATGAGGCTGGGAAACTTGCGTCAATTCCGCCTTTCGCGCGTTGATTGCTTGACCCCGGGCTTGGACGAGGCCAAGAAGCTGAGCCTAGACCCGCCGATGCGGGAAGACAGACGCACAGGCAGGACGGCACACCGAATGGCACGATCAAATCCGGCTCCCGGCGCGACCGAACAGCGCGCAACCTCGCGCAAAGTGGGGGTGCTGGCCTCGCTCTGGCCGTTCATCGCGCCCTACAAGGCGCTGATGTTCGGCGCGTTGGCGGCGCTTGTCCTGACCGCCACGACATCGCTGGTCCTGCCTTTGGCGGTGCGTCGGGTGGTGGACAATTTCCGTATTGAAAACGGTGATATGCTGGATGTCTACTTCATGGCCGCGCTTGGTATCGCTGCTGTGCTGGCGCTGGGCACCGGGCTGCGCTACACGCTTGTCACCCGGCTAGGCGAACGCGTGGTCGCCGATATCCGCAAGGCGGTGTTTGACCGCGTCATCGGCATGAGCCCCGAGTTCTTCGAGCGCATCATGATCGGCGAGGTGCTGAGCCGGATCACCACCGATACCACTCTGATCCAGTCGGTTCTTGGTTCGTCCGCATCGATAGCGTTGCGCAACCTGCTGATGTTCGTCGGTGGCCTTGTCCTCATGTTGCTGACCTCGGCCAAGCTGACGGCGATGGTCCTTTTGATAATACCACTGGTGTTGGTCCCGATCCTGGTGCTAGGCCGCCGCCTGCGCTCCATCAGCCGCGAGAACCAGGACTGGATCGCCGCCAGTTCGGGCAACGCGGGCGAGGCGCTGGGCGCGGTACAGACCGTGCAATCCTATACCAACGAAACCGCCAGTCGCGCGGCCTTTGCGCAGGTGACCGAAACCGCTTATGACGTCTCGCGCCGCCGCATCACCACGCGGGCGGTTCTGACGGTGATCGTCATCTTCCTCGTGTTCTCGGGCATTGTGGGCGTATTGTGGATGGGGGCCAACGACGTGCGTGCGGGCCTCATGACCGAGGGCACTCTGATCCAGTTCGTGATCTATTCGGTGATCATGGCGGGCGCGGTGGCGGCGCTGTCCGAGATCTGGAGTGAACTGCAACGCGCCGCAGGCGCGACCGAGCGGTTGGTGGAACTGCTTAATACCGACGATACGGTGAATGATCCCGCGGCCCCGACGACGCTGGCACTGCCGGTGCGGGGCGAAATCACCTTTGAAAATGTGAGCTTCCGCTATCCGGCGCGGCCCGATCAGGTGGCGCTTGACGGCATGAGCCTGACCGTTCAGCCGGGCGAGACGGTGGCCTTTGTCGGCCCCTCGGGCGCAGGCAAGACCACGGTGATCCAGCTGATCCAGCGGTTCTATGACCCGCAATCGGGCCGGGTGCTGCTGGATGGGCAGGACCTGACCGCGCTGTCACGCGCCGATTTCCGGCGCCATATCGCGCTGGTGCCGCAGGATCCGGTGATCTTCGCCGCCTCGGCGCGCGAGAACATCCGCTTTGGCCGCCCCTCGGCCAGCGATGCCGAGGTCGAAGACGCCGCCCGCGCCGCCGCCGCGCATGACTTCATCGCGGCGCTGCCCGAAGGCTATGACAGTTTCGTGGGTGAACGCGGCGTGATGCTGTCGGGCGGTCAGAAACAGCGCATCGCCATCGCCCGCGCCATCCTGCGAGACGCGCCGGTGCTGCTCCTGGACGAGGCGACCTCGGCGCTGGATGCCGAAAGCGAGCGCGCGGTACAGCAGGCGGTGGAACGGCTGAGCGCCGACCGTACCACGCTGATCGTGGCGCATCGCCTTGCGACGGTGAAAAAGGCCGACCGTATTGTGGTTCTCGAGGTGGGTCGCATCGTCGCCCAGGGCACCCATGACGAACTGGTCGCGGGCGGCGGGCTATATGCCCGGCTGGCGCGGCTCCAGTTCACTGATGGGCTTGCCGCTGAGTAACCCTGTCGCGCCGCAGCGTCACTTGACCTTTTATCGCGACGTCACGCGGGTTTTACATCTGTGTTACCTCTATGCGCCTCCTTGCACCGAGAGGCGTTTCTAAGCATCTTGGGATTAAGGATGGAATGGCCCGGACAACGGGCGCAGGGGAGGAACGCAAATGCCGTTTGCCGGGCTCGAAGATCGCGCGCGTCTTGAAAACGAAATGCCGTGGGAGGACCGGGATGTCCCGGTGACACTGCACCAGCTTCTGTCGCGGACAGCCGGAAAATTCCCGAACCGGAGCGCGATAAGCTACCAGCTTTTGTCCGGCCCGACCGACAAGGCGGAATCTTTGTCCTGGTCAGAACTTCTGGCCAAGACAAACCAGGCGGCCAACCTGTTCCGCAAGTTGGGCGTCGGGGAAAAGGATGTCGTGGCCTATGTGCTGCCCAACACCAACGAGACGCTGATCACCCTGCTGGGTGGCGCGATCGCTGGCATCGCGAACCCGATCAACCCGCTCTTGGAGCCCGAGCAGATCGCCGCGATTCTGCGCGAGACCAATGCCAAGGTGGTGGTCACGCTCAGACCCTTCCCCAAGACTGATATCGCGCAAAAAGTGGCCGAGGCGGTGCGCCACGCGCCGCATGTGACCACAGTACTCGAGGTCGATCTGAACCGCTACCTGACGCCGCCGAAATCCTGGATCGTGCCGCTGGTACGCCCCAAGATGGCGGACAAGGAGCACCTGGCCCATGCCGATTATCTGAACTTCAACAGGGAGTTGAAGAAGCAGCCGACCGAGTTGCAGTTTGCGGACGCGACCCATGACCGTGTGGCCTGCTATTTCCATACCGGCGGCACCACCGGCATGCCCAAGGTTGCCCAGCACAAGTATTCTGGCCTGATCTACAATGGCTGGCTGGGGCACACGCTGCTCTTTACCGAACAGGACACCATCATGTGTCCGCTGCCGCTGTTCCATGTGTTCGCCTGCCACGTCATCATGATGGCGGCGATCTCGTCGGGCGCGCATGTGGTGTTCCCGACGCCTGCTGGCTATCGCGGCGACGGGGTGTTCGACAATTTCTGGAAACTGATCGAGCGCTGGAAGGTGACCTTTATCATCACCGTGCCGACCGCTATCTCGGCCAAGATGCAGCGCCCGGTCGATGCCGATATCTCGTCGGTCAAGACCGCGTTTTCGGGCTCGGCCCCCTTGCCGGTGGAACTGTTCCGCCGGTTCGAGGAAGCGACCGGCGTCACCATCGTCGAAGGTTACGGCTTGACCGAGGCGACCTGTCTGGTGTCCTGCAACCCGGTCGACGGTGAAAAGAAGATCGGCTCGATCGGCATCCCGTTCCCCTATACCGACGTCAAGATCATCAAGGGCACGCCCGACGGCCCGGCGGAATGCGCGGTGGATGAGATCGGCGAGATCTGCATTTCGAACCCCGGCGTCTATGCCGGTCATACCTATACCGAAGAGGACAAGAACAAGGACCTCTTCTACTACGGCACCCATCTGCGCACCGGCGATCTGGGCAGGTTCGATGCGGACGGCTATCTCTGGATCACCGGCCGGGCCAAGGACCTGATCATTCGTGGCGGCCACAATATCGACCCTGCCGAGATCGAAGAGGCGCTCTTGGGTCATCCGGCGGTGGCCTTTGCCGGAGCCATCGGCCAGCCCGATGCCCATGCGGGCGAGGTGCCCTGCGCCTTTGTCGAGCTGGTGGGCGGTGCCACCGCGACCGAGGCCGAGTTGCTGGAATACTGCAAGGTGCATGTCCACGAGCGCGCCGCGCATCCCAAGCACATGACCATCCTGCCGGAACTGCCCAAGACGGCGGTGGGCAAGGTGTTCAAGCCCGACCTGCGCAAGAATGCCATCACCCGGGTCTATAACGGTGCTCTGGCCGACGCAGGGGTCGCGGCCCGCGTGGTGTCTGTCATCGACGACAAGAAGCGCGGCCTTGTTGCGCAGCTTGACGCCAAGGGAAGCTCGGAACAGGATGTGGCAAAGGTCCTGGGCGCCTATACGCGACCCTGGGAATGGGCAGCCTGAACGGGGAACATATGGATTACAGCCGGCTGATCGACGCGGAAACCTGGGCGTTCATCCGGCAAACCGCCGAGAGCTATCCCGACGATGCCGTCACGCTGGACATCGAAGGGCAGAGGCGGGTCTATGACAGCATGTGCCGCGCCTTTTACCGGGGGCGGCCGGATCGGGTCGAAACCGAGGACCGGGACGCAAACGGCGTGCCGGTCCGCGTCTATTGGGCGGGGCATCCCACGCGCACCGTTGTCTATGCCCATGGCGGCGGGTTCATCCTGGGCGGTCTCGACAGTCATGACGATGTCTGCGCCGAGATCTGCGCCCAGACAGGATATCGCGTGGTTGCTGTCGATTACCGGCTTTGCCCCGAGCATTGCCACCCGGTCCAGTTCAACGATTGCCGGACAGCGGTGGAATGGGCCGAGGCCGAGTTTCGCGACCCCATCGTGCTGGCCGGGGACAGTGCTGGCGGCAATCTGATGGCGGCGGTCGCGCATGCGGTGCGCGGCCGGTCGAAATCCATCCTGGGGCAGGTACTGATCTATCCGGTCCTGGCCGCCAGTGGCGAGGCGCCGTCTTACGCTGAACACGCCGAGGCGCCGATGCTGACCGCCGCGGATGTGGAATTCTATCAGGGCATCCGCTTCGATGGTCCCCGTCCGGCGGGCGATCCGACCTGGGCGCCCCTGTCCGACAACGATTTTGCGAACCTGCCGCCCACCGTGGTCATCACCGCCGATTGCGATCCGCTGCGCGATGACGGGCGGATGTATTGCGAGGCGATCACATCCGCCGGTGGCCGCGCCGCCTGGATCAACGAAGAAGGGCTGATCCACGGTTACCTGCGTGCCCGCGGCTCGGTCACGCGCGCGCAGGACAGTTTCGAACGGATCACCGTCGCCATCGAGGCGCTGGGGCAGGGGCTCTGGCCCTACGACTAGGACGGACAGGACAGCCCCGGCTGTTTCCCGAAGACACTACGCTTTTTGCCATCACTGCCGCATACGTGCCCTGGGCGCTTGGCCCGTCTTGCCAGCCCTTGGACTGCGAACCGATACCGTAGGACTATCCACACAAGGAGGATCAAATGACTCGTGAATACATTGTCGATGTCGCCGGGGTACCTGAATCTCCCTCGCCGATCAGCAATGCAGTTGTCGTCGGAAACACGTGCTGGATCAGCGGTCAGCTTTCGGTTGGCCCCGGGGGTTACATTCCCGGAACCGCGCGTGAGGAAGCAGAGATCGCATTTGGTCACGTCTTCCGGATCGCAGAAGCCGCAGGGTTTTCCCCATCGGACATCGTGTATGTCGATCTGGCGTTTGCCGATCTTGATGATCTTCCGCAGGTGAACGCCCTTTTCGCGACGCTGTTTGCCCCTGGCCATCGGCCAGCGCGGACAGTCTACCAGGCGGCCCGTCTGCCCTTTGGCGGCAAGGTCAAGGTGCAGGCCATCGCGGCGAGGGAATAGAGCGACAGGGGGCCAGACCGCCTGTTTGTCGGCGCGGGTGACCGGGTTCTGTGCCCGGCCACAGGCAGCGGATCATTTCAAAAAGCTTGCGGCTTTCATCGTTTCTGCAATAGGCGCGCCCAAACGGCCGAGGATAGTGGGCGCCAGTTGCAACTGGTCGATCACGGTCTCAGCGTCGGGCCCCTCGGCATCGCCAAAGTAGTAAAGCGCGGTTTCCTGCTGCAAGGGGCCGCGCCCGCCGTGATGGCCGCGCTCGTCCTGGCCGTGATCGGCAGTGACGATCACCTCATAGCCCAGCTGCCGCCAGCGCGGAATGAAGGGTGCCAGCATCTCGTCCATCACGAAACAGGCGTGGTCCATTTCGTCGCATTCGTGGTAAAACCGGTGCCCCATGCTGTCCAGCGTGCAGGTGTGCAGGATACCATAGTTGAGCCCGAACCGCAGGCAGAGGTTGGTCAGCGTCGCGAACAGGTCCACGTCCGAGGGCGTCATCTGATTGTCATGCCCGTATCCGGTCATGGTGTGGAACCGGCCATGGTTGATGGTCTGGCTTTCGGGTTCGTCATACTCGATGTCGCGGACGTAATC
This sequence comes from Ruegeria marisflavi, assembly GCF_025673445.1. Classification (NCBI taxonomy): domain Bacteria; kingdom Pseudomonadati; phylum Pseudomonadota; class Alphaproteobacteria; order Rhodobacterales; family Roseobacteraceae; genus Ruegeria; species Ruegeria marisflavi. The sequence continues at coordinate 83,715 of NZ_JAOVQN010000019.1, read as the reverse complement.
GAACGGGTGGCGGTTAAAGAACTGCGACCAGAAACTGTGCGTGACCGCTCCGGTCACGCCGCCGCCTGCGCGCACCTGGCTGAAGACGTCCTTGTGCGACAGGCGGAACACGTTGCCGTTGCCGGTGCAGCCATGCTCTTGCGGGCTGACGCCGGTGTGGATCGAGGCATAGCAGCTGGCTGAGGTCGAGGGCAGCACCGCGCGGTGTTTCCAAACCCGCGCCTCGCCTCTATCCACCCAACCCTCGAGATTGCCGAACAACCGGCGAAAGTTCCGATAGGGGACACCGTCGAGAATGATGAGGAGAAGCTTGCGGTTCATACTGGGGTCCTGCGTTGGTCATCTGCGGTCGATTCGAGCCTGACCGGCTCTGCCCGGAAAGTCATGCCCGTTTGCGCCGGAAAGGAAACCCGGAACGTCAGAAACGTTCAGTCATTCTTCCAGCGGGCATTCGCAAAACCGCTCAAGTTCAATAAGTTGTTTTCGATAGATGATCTCACATTTTTTTTGTGATTGCCGACCCTTGGGGGCGTGCGTGGGGCATCGCGCGACATGAGAACACCAATGCCGCGGGCAAGTACCCGATCCAGTCCCGGCTGCCGCTCACCCACAAGCCCGGCACATCCGACACCTAAGGCGTGGTCAACGAGATCACGCTAACGCAACGCTCATCCTGCCGATGGTGACCGCGTTTGTGCAGGGTAAATATACCGTGGTCGAATATCCCGGTCAGGACGACATCCAGCTGCGCATGTACTGGATTGCCATCGGAGACCTGAACGTCTCTCCCTGTTACCTGGCCTTCGGGCGCGAGACGGCGAACTTCGGCAATCTCGCGACCTATGCGCCGTTCACTCATAGTCACTCGAACCACGATTTCTGGGCTCAGACAAAGGATCCTCTGATTGAACTGGTCTATTTCAGTGACCGCACCCTGGCCAGGTTCGGCCTGATCCCCGGCCACCAGGGGCTTCGGGTGGTCAACACCCCGGACAATGACGGCGACTACGAAAACTACGCGATAAACGTGTCGCACCGGCTGGATATCGGCAATGACCTGGATCTGACCCTGGGTGGCGGGTTCCTGCGTGGCACGATCTATGACAGCACCATCGCGCACCATCCGCCGACTGCCGCGATCAACCGGGTCTGGAACAGCGCCTATGACCTGAATGCCACGCTGAGCGGGCAAAACTTCGACGTGGTGGCTGAATTCACCGAGACGACCAACACCTGGCCCGCAACCGGCCATTCGGTACGTGCGATGACGTTGCAGGGGCGCTACCGCTCCATGCTGCTGGGCAAGCCGACCACCTATTCGCTCAGCGCCGGCCGCGGCGTGCAGGGGGCCGACGGCACCCGCTGGGAGAAGATGGACCAGGTCATTCTGGGGGTCGAGATGCAGATGAACCCGCATTTCCGACTGGGGGCCGAGTACATGTTCAACGACGGGTTCGTGCCGCTCATCATGCCCACGGTCGTGGCCGATGACGGGGTGCGCTCGCACACGTTGATCGTGGGCGCCAAGCTGGATTTCTGACCCGGCGGTCAGGCGGTCTGCGCCTCGCGCGGGCTCTCGGCAAAGATGCTGGGGCGCAGCCACTGCGTGACATTGCGGGTCAGCGCCGGGTCGCCCTGCATATCCATGTCGCCCGCGCGCATGGCCTCGCGATAGGTGCGGTCACCCATCCAGACATCCGCCATTGTGCGCACGGTGCAGTTGAAGAACACATCGACATCCATGCCTGGATCCTTGAGGCAGACCTCGGTCCGGTCACCGCGCACCACCAGCCACCAATCCTGCTGTTCCACCAGATCGGCAAACCGGAATTTCAGCACCGCCACCTGACCCGGCAGCTTGGACGTATCGATGCTGCGCTCCAGGTAGAACAGCAGGAACTCGGCATCGAAATCCTGGTCCAGGATCGTGTGCTTGGCCCAGCAGATGCCCCATTCGCCCAAGTTGAACAGGACCGGCATCAGTGCTTCGCAAGCCGGGGTCGGATGGTACTCGTACCCCTTCTGCCCCGGAATACGGCGACGTGTGATCATGGCCTGCTCTTCCAGCGACTTCAGCCGTGCCGTCAGCAGCGAGGGCGAGATATCGCCCAATCCCCGCTGCAACTCGTTGAACCGGCGCGCGCCCATCAGCAATTCGCGGATGATCAGGATGGTCCAGCGCTCGCCGAGAATTTCGGTTGCCTTGGCGATGGGACAGAACTGGCCGTATTGCATGACGGTAACCCCGGTTTCTTGTTCAGTGCAGTTTCTGTAGTGCGTTTCTTCTGAATCTGTAGTGCTTTGCTACAGGTCCTGAACTATAGCGCGGAATGCATCTTTCGTAACGTCCTCATATCGACCGGGCGAACCGGTCAGGCACAGAGGAGGAAAACCAGATGCCGCTCGTAACCGTTGACGTGATCAAGAACGTGTTCACCCCCGAACAGAAGGCGGACATGGTGCGCCGCGTGACCGAGGCGATGATCGCCGTCGAAGGCGAGAACATGCGCCCCTACACATGGGTCCGGGTTGTCGAGGTGGAAGAGGGCGATTGGGCCATCGGTGGCCAGCCGCTGACCGCCGCCGCCGTTCAGGCCATCGCACAGGGACAGACGGCGGCCTAGGCGGGCCGCGACACGAAAAAGGCCGGGACCCGCCAAGGTTCCTGGCCTTTTTGCGTTTTCCAGCGCGATCAGTTGCCGGCGCTTTCCATCTTGCGATGGGCCACCACCTCTTCCAGCCAACCCAGCCGCATCTCGGGAACCGAGCTGAGCAAAAGGTCGGTATAGTCGTCGAACGGCGGGCTCAGCACCTGGCTTTTCGAGCCATAGCGCACCACCCGGCCCTGATACATCACCGCGATCGAGTCGCTGATCGCCTTGACCGTCGCCAGATCATGGGTGATGAACAGGTAAGCCACGTTCTCGATCTTTTGCAGGTCCAGCAGCAGTTTCAGGATGCCGTCCGCCACAAGGGGATCCAGCGCGCTGGTGACCTCGTCGCAGATGATCATCCTTGGCTTGGCCGCCAGCGACCTTGCGATGCACACTCGCTGTTTCTGGCCGCCCGACAGTTCCGCCGGATAACGGTCGATGAACTTCTCGCCCATCTCGATCTCGTCGAGCAATTCGATGATGCGCTTGCGTTTTTCCGCGCCACGCATGCCGAAATAGAACTCCAGCGGCCGCCCGATGATGGTGCCCACGGTCTGGCGCGGGTTCATCGCCACATCCGCCATCTGGTAGATCATCTGCAATTCGCGCAGATCCTCGCGCGAACGCCCGGCCAGATCGCGGCTGAGTGTCCGCCCGGCAAAGGTGATCTCGCCCTCGCGCGGCGGCAACAGGCCGGTGATCACGCGCGCCAGCGTCGACTTGCCCGAGCCGCTTTCACCCACCACCGCCAGCGTCTGGCCGGGGTGCAGGTCGACGGTCACGTTGTGCAGCACGTCAAAGGCCAGCCCCTTGTACCGGGCCGAGATACCAGTCACCGACAGCACCGGCTCGGGGGTCGGTTGCTTTTCCTCATGGTTGATCGAGCGGACCGAGACCAGCGCCTGTGTGTACTCTTCCTGCGGGCGGTTGATGATCTGGTCGGTCTCACCATATTCGACCATGTCGCCCATCCGCAGCACCATGATGTCGTCGCTCACCTGCGCCACCACCGCCAGGTCGTGGGTGATGTAGAGCGCGCCAACGCCGGTGTCCCGGATCGCGTCCTTGATCGCCATCAGCACGTCGATCTGGGTGGTGACGTCCAGCGCCGTGGTGGGTTCGTCGAACACCACCAGATCGGGCTCGGGGCACAGCGCCAGCGCCGTCATGCACCGCTGCAACTGCCCGCCCGAGACCTGGTGGGGATAGCGCTCGCCGATATTGTCCGGATCGGGCAGGCCCAGCTTGGCAAACAGGGCGCGTGCCCGTGCCTCGGCCTCTTTCTTGGTGAACTTCTTCTGTTCCACTGCCGCCTCGATCACCTGTTCCATGATCTTGCGGGCAGGGTTGAACGAGGCTGCCGCCGACTGGCTGACATAGGTGACCTCGCCGCCGCGCAAGCCGCGGATATCCTTGAGCGAGGTCTTGAGGATGTCGCGCCCGTTGACCCAGACCTCGCCGCCGGTGATTTTCACACCGCCGCGGCCATAGGCCATCGAGGCCAGCCCGATGGTCGATTTGCCGGCCCCGGATTCGCCGATCAGCCCCAGCACCTTGCCGCGCTCGAGGTCGAAATCGACCCCGTGCACGATTTCGATATCATGGGGCTTTTCGCCCGGCGGATAGACGGTGGCGCCGATCTTGAGGCCACGGACCTTGAGAAGCGGTTCGCTCATCCCCGGCCTCCTTTCAGCGATGTGGTGCGGTTCAGCACCCAGTCGGCCACCAGGTTGACCGAGATGGCCAGGGTGGCGATGGCCACGGCGGGATAAAGCGCCGCGCCGATGCCATAGACGATGCCGTCCTTGTTCTCTTTCACGATGCCGCCCCAGTCGGCCAGCGGCGGTTGCACGCCCAGGCCCAGGAACGACAGGGTCGAGATGAACAGCACCATGAAGATGAAGCGCAGGCCCAGCTCGGCCACCAGCGGTGACAGGGCGTTGGGCAGGATCTCGCGAAAGATCACCCAGACACGGCCTTCGCCGCGCAGCTTGGCGGCCTCGACATAATCCATCACGTTGATGTCGACCGCCACGGCGCGGGCCAGGCGATAGACGCGTGTGGCGTCGAGAAAGCCCATCACCAAGATCAGCACGGGAATGGTCACCGGTACCATGGCCAGCACCACCAGGGCGGTGATCAGCGAGGGGATCGACATGATCAGATCGACCGTGCGCGACATAAACTGATCGGCCCAGCCGCCCAGCACGGCGGCCAGAAAGCCCAGGATCGACCCGGTGGTAAAGCTGAGGATGGTGGCCATGGTGGCGACAAAGATGGTGGTGCGCCCGCCATAGATCATCCGGCTCAGCAGGTCGCGGCCGATATTGTCGGTGCCCAACAGATACTCGCTGCTCGACGGCTCCCACACATCGCCCACCACCTCGGCCATGCCATAGGGAGCCAGAAGCGGGGCAAAGATCGCCCCGATGAAATACATCGCCGTCAGGAAAAGACCGATGGCGGCAGAAATTGGAATGTTCTTCATTTCGGATGCCTCAGTCTGGGATTGGCCAGAATGGCAACGATATCGGCGACCATGTTCAGGCCGATATAGATCGCGGCAAAGATGACCCCGCAGGCCAGCACAACCGGCACGTCACGCTTGGTCACGTGATCGACCAGATACTGCCCCATGCCGGGATAGACGAACACCACCTCGACCACCACGACGCCCACCACCAGATAGGCGAGGTTCAGCATCACCACGTTGACGATCGGCGCGATCGCGTTGGGAAAGGCGTGGCGATAGATGATCTTGAAGTTGGTCAGCCCCTTCAACTCGGCAGTTTCGATGTAGGCCGATTGCATCACGTTCAGGATCGCGGCGCGGGTCATCCGCATCATATGCGCCAGCACCACCATGGTCAGCACGATCACCGGCAGGGCGATGGAGTTCAGCTTCTGCCCCAGGCTCATGCTGTCATTGATCATCGCCAGCGGCGAGAACATGCCCAGCTTCACCGCGACGAAATAGACCAGAACGTAGCCGATCAGGAATTCGGGGATGGAAATGGTGGTCAGCGTCACCGCCGAGATCACCTTGTCGGGCCAGCGGTTGCGATAGCGCACAGCGAGCAGACCCAGGAAAATCGCCAGCGGCACCGACACGATTGCGGCCCAGAAGGCGAGGAATAGCGTGTTGCCCAGACGGCCGCCGACCGATTCAGCTATGTCGAGCTTGTTGGTCAGCGATTTGCCCAGATCGCCTTGCAGAATGCCGCCCAGCCATTCGAAATAGCGCGTCAGCGCAGGACGGTCGAGGCCCATTTCCTCGCGAAGGTTCGCCAGGGACTCGGGGGTTGCGGATTGACCCAGGACGGCTTGCGCGGCGTCTCCGGGAAGGGCTTCGGTCAGGCCGAAAATCAGGGCCGAAGCGCCAAAGAGGAGCATGAGTCCCAGCGCAAGGCGCTGGGACACAAGTTTCACGATCGGGTGCATGCTGCCGGACCCGGATCAGGCGAACCACATTTTGCGGGTAACCTGACCGCTCATCAGCTCGCCGTTGGGGTCAGTTTCCCAGCCGGCCAACGTGTTGCTGGTCGCGTCCACGAAGTCGTTGAACATCGGACAGATCAGGCCGCCCTCATCGCGCAGCATCATACCCATCTTCGAGTAGATTTCCTTGCGCTTGGCCGGATCCAGTTCGGCGCGGGCCTGCAGTAGCATCGCATCGAAATCGGCGTTCTTGAACTTGGTGTCGTTCCAGTCTGCCGTGGACAGGTACGCGGTCGAATACATCTGGTCCTGCACCGGACGCCCGCCCCAGTACGAGGCGCAGAAGGGCTGCACGTTCCAGACCTCGGACCAGTAGCCATCGCCGGGCTCGCGCTTGATCTCCAGCGGGATGCCAGCGGCGGACGCGGTCTGCTGGAACAGCGCGGCGGCGTCGACGGCGCCGGGGAAGGCCACATCCGACACACGGAGTTCGATGGGCGAGCCGTCGTGACCGGATGCCTTGTAGTGCTCGGCCGCTTTCGCCAGGTCGAACTCGCGCTGCGGGATCGCGCTGTCGAACAACGGATAGGCCGCGTTGATCGGCATGTCGTTGCCTACCGAGCCATAGCCGCGCAGGATCTTTTCAACCATCTCTTCGCGGTTGATGGCGTATTTCAGCGCCAGGCGCAGATCCTTGTTGTCGAACGGCGCCTTGTCCACATGCATGATGAACACATAGTGGCCGCGGCCCGGGGTCGAATGCACGGTCAGGTTCGGTGCGCGGCTCAAGAGGCCCGCGACCTTGGGCTCGACGCGGTTGATGATGTGTACCTGGCCCGACTGAAGTGCTGCGGTCCGTGCGGTGGCATCGTTGATGACAAGGATCTCGACACCGTCGAAATAGGCGTCATCTGCCCAGTAGTTGGCAAATTTCGAATAGACATGGCGCACGCCCGGCTCGTTCACGTCCATCTTGTAGGGGCCGGTGCCGATGCCCGCGCCCGGATCGTCCATACCGCCATCGGGCTGGATGATCAGGTGATAGTCGGCCATCAGATAGGGAAGGTCGGCGTTGGCGTCGCCCAGGGTAACGTGGAAGTAGTCGCCGTCGACCTTCATCGATTCGATGCCCTTCATGATGCCAAGGGCACCGGACTTCGAATCCTCATTCGAATGGCGCTGCATCGTCTTCAGTACGTCCTCGGCGGTCATCGTCTTGCCGTTGTGGAATTCGACGCCCTGGCGGATCTTGAAGGTCCAGGTCTTGGCGTCGGCGCTGGCCTCGACGCTTTCGGCCAGGCGGTTCTCGATCGTACCGTCGGCGGCCACCTGCACCAGCGTGTCGCCGAACTGGTTGCCGTTGTGATAGGGGACCTGGCTGGCATAGGTTGCCGGATCGAGCGAGTTGGTCGATTCACCGCCGACCGAGCCAAGCTTGACCACGCCGCCGCGCTTGGGTTCCGAGGCCCGTGCCGCCTGTGCAAAGATCGAGCTGGCCACGGCGGCCGACACGCCCAATGCGGCGGCCTTGCCCATGAATTCGCGGCGGGTCATCTGGCCTGCGGTCACGCGGCCGGCCATGAAATCTAGTTGTTCCTTCATCGAAGTCTCCCGGTTGAGTGGTTGGGCGCTTTGCGCGCCGTTTTTGTTGACTGGTGAATCAACGTTTGCGTATTTCGTCGGACTGGGCAAGCGTGAATGTCCTCTCGCCATTCCCTCGTCCCTCAGGCCATGTCGCGCCTGATTCGTGAAACCTTGTCGTTTTGATACAATAGCGTGTCGTTTTCGAATACGGAAATGCCCGATTTGAGGTGGAAATACTCCGCATCCGACCACATTTCGCAGGTCGTTTCCGTTCTCAGCCTGAGGTCGCCGCGTCCCGTTTCACTGGTCCAGTGACAGATGCCGCGGGCCGAGAGCGGGTCATCGGGGTGAATCACCCAGGTTTCTCGCGCGATGGTGCCCGAAACGGCGCCATGGCTCGTGTCCTCCACCAGACCGCTGTCATCGACGATGATCAGGCGGACTTCACCGCTGGCCTTGTCGATTTCGGTGCGGCGGATGTTCGATGCTTCTCGCAGGGTGCGGGTGTCCCAGGGCGGGTCCGCGTCCTCGGGTGGGAACACCCATTCGTCGGCCTCGCCCGCCGGACGCTGTGGCAGGTCGATGGCGGCCTCGTGCAGTGTCAGGCAGGTCCGTTCGGGCGAGGGCCAGATCATCGGCCAGTAGGAGGACGACACCGCCACTCTGAGCCGGTGCCCGGCGTGCACGCGATACCCGATATGGTCGAGGTCAAAGGCGATGTCATAAATACGCCCCGGCTCCAGCGCCTGCGGTGCCGCATGGCTGTCGCGATGAGTCAGGTTCAGGACGCCATATGTAATCCGGGCCGAGGTGCCGTCGGGTAGCACATGGTTCAGCCGCACCGCAATCTGCGCCTGCGGCTTGTCGGAACTCAGCCGCAGCCGGATACGTGGGGCGCCGACGATATCCATCCGCTGGGGCAGGGGGGCGCTGTCGAAGGTCACCGACAGCGCATCGTCCAGCCGCTGGTCGCCGGGCAGTTCCGGGCCGGCAAAGAACGACCCGTATTCGCCGCAATCCATGCCCGCGTGCAGCGGGGTTCTGACCTGGGCGGTCAGCGATCCTTTGGGACCCAGCCCGGTGTCGGTCAGATGCAGCGTCTCCACCGGCAGGTGGCGGGTGGAGCCGGTTTGCTCCGCGATCCATCGCCCGGGGCGGTAGAGGCTCTTGGTCTCGGGCGCGATCCCGTCCATCACATAGGCGCGGTAATCGGGCTCATCCTCGACGCCGTTCTCTATGCCCTTCAGCCAGCGGTCCCACCAGCGCAGCGCCTCTTGCAGGAACCCGATGCGGGGGCCGGGGATGGCGAAATGCGGGTATTTGTGGATCCACGGCCCGTTGATCCCCTTGACCACGGTGTCCAGGTTGTCGACCAGTTGCGGCACCGTGTTCATGTAACTGTCACCCCAGCCGCTGATCGCCAGCGTCGGCGTCTTGATCGAGCTGAAATCCTCGCAGATCGAGCCATGCTGCCAATAGGCGTCGCGCGTCTGATGCTGCAACCAGATCTCGGGCAGGAAGGGTTGCGCCCGCAGCCGCTCCAGCCACATCTCGCGCCAGGCCTCGCCCACCAGCGCCGGGTCGGGCGCGCGGGATGAGAAACACCACATGGTGGCGCCCCAGCCCAGGTTCTCGTTCAACAGGCATCCGCCCTTGAAATGGATATCCTCGGCATAACGGTCCACGGTCGAGCAGAGCGTGATGATCGCCTTCAGCGGGTCGGGCTGCATCGCCGCGACCTGGAGCGAGTTGAACCCGCCCCAGCTGATCCCCATCATGCCGACCGTACCGCTGCACCAGGGCTGCTCCGCCAGCCAGTGGATCACCTCGACCGCGTCGTCGAGCTCCTGCTGGGTGTACTCGTCTTCCATCACCCCCTGGCTGTCGCCATTGCCGCGGATATCGACGCGGATGCAGGCATAGCCGCGCTTGGCCATCCAGGGATGGGTCAACGCATCGCGGGCACAGGTGCCGTCGCGCTTGCGATAAGGCAGGTATTCCAGGATCGCGGGCACCGGGTCGGTGCCGCTGTCAGCCGGGCGCCAGACCCGGGCCGACAGCCGTGTGCCATCCGACAGGGTGATGCCCATGTCGGCCAGTTCTTCGATCTCGCGCAGGGCATTGGTCGTGGTCATGGCCGAACTCTTTCAGAGCGTTCGCGGGAATCTGAGCAGGAATGCGACGGTTCAGGCGCGAACTGCGACCAGCAGGTCCATCACATTGGTGCCGGTGGGACCGGTTGTCAGCAAGGCGCCATGCTGCTCCAGCCAACTGCCGCTGTCGGCGGCGGCCAGCGCCTCGGCCGCGCCCGGACCCCAGGTCTGTCCGGTGACAATGCCGCCCGCAGCCTCGGTCGGGCCGTCGGTGCCGTCGGTGCCACCGACAACAACACACAGGTTTTCCTGCCCGGCGATCCCGCGCGCCAGCGCCAGCGCCAGCCCCTGGTTGCGGCCGCCTCGGCCCGGATCGGGCGGCAGCACCACGGTGGGCTCGCCGCCCAGCACCAGCACACCGGCGGGCAGGGCGCAGAGGCGGGGACCAATCTGGCCCGCTAAAACGAAGAGATCGTCGTGCAGCGCCTCTTCCTGACCCTGCACCGCCAGACCCAGCTCACGCGCCTTGGCCGCCGCCGCTGCCCTTGCAATAGCGTTCGACGCGATGATCTTTGCCGCGCCCCGAAAGGCCGGGTTGGCAGGCCGCGCCCCGATCCCCGAGCCGATCACCATCAGATCGTCGCCCGGCACATCGGAAATCGCCAGCACATCCGCCCGGGCGCCCTTGAACGCGGCCAGCAAGCCGCCGCCCTTGATCCGCGATATTTGCCGCCGCCGCGTGTTCATCGCGGTGATATCCAGCCCCTCGGCCAGCATCGCCCGGTTCAGCGCCGCCAGATCGTCCAGCGTCTTGCCTTCCACCAGATCCTCGGCCAGTGACGAGGCCCCGCCCGACACCAGCAGCAACAAGTGACTGCCCGCATCCATCGCCTCGACCGCCTGCCGCAGCGCCCGGCCACCGGCCAGGCTGCGCGTATCCGGCACCGGATGCGATGCCTCTATCAACTGGGCCGTCCCCGGCAGGTCGGCGCCATGGCCGTCCTTCGTCACCACCAGACAGGGCACCGGCCCGAAGTGGTCGAGCGCGGCCCGTGCCATGCTCGCCGCCGCCTTGCCCACGGCCAGTATGCGATCCGGGCGCGGCATGCCCTCCAGCGCGGCGGCGGTCGCGGCATAGCCCCCGACCGCGTTCACCCCGGCCTGCCAGATCGCGCGCGCCATATCCTCTTCGGTCATCATGCTTCCATCCATATGGTAACGGGTCCGTCGTTGAGCAGCTCGACCTTCATGTCGGCGCCAAACCGCCCGGTTTCCACCGGCACGCCCTGCGCGGCAAGCTGCGCGGCGAAGTATTCATAAAGTCGCTCGCCCTCGGCAGGGGGCGCGGCGGACGAGAACCCCGGACGGTTCCCGCGCGAGGTGTCGGCGGCCAGGGTGAACTGGCTCACCACCAGCGCCCCGCCGCCGATATCCAGAACCGAGCGGTTCATCTTGCCCGCCTCATCCTTGAAGATGCGCAGGCGCGCGATCTTGGCGGCCAGCAGGTCCGCCTGCGCCTCGCCGTCGCCTGCCATCGCGCAGATCAGGATCAAAAGACCCAGCCCGGTCTGGCCGATTCTCTCCCCCTCGACCGTGACCGAGGCATGGGCCACTCGTTGGATCAGGGCACGCATGTCAGCAGTTCCTCCCGGGTTGGGGCGGCCGCGCCGGGGCGTGTCACGCTTAGCGCGGCGGCGCGGATGCCATGGGTCAGCATCGCTTCGAGATCGGACCGGTCCAGGCTCAGCGGGGTCTCCAGCAGGTCCGACTGCCAGAGCCAGGCCAGACAGCCCGCGTTCAGTACATCGCCCGCGCCGACCGTATCGGCAACCACGACACTGGGGGCGGGCAGGGTGATTTCCGTTCCGCCCAGACGCGCGGTGGCCCCGCGCGCGCCATGGCTCAGGATCCGCAACTGATCGGGGCGTACGTCCGGCACTTCTCCCCACCAGGCAAGGTCCTCGTCCGACAGTTTGACGACATCGGCCCGCGCCATCAACCGGCTCAGCCGGGCGCGATAGGAGACCGCGTCGGTGACAAGCCCGGGCCGGATGTTGAGGTCGAGCCAGATCAATCGGTCTGTTGCCTGCGCCGCCAGCGCCTCGAACGTGGTTGCGGCCGGATCGTGGATCAGGCTGATACCACCAAAAACCAGCGCGCGTGCCGTCTCAGGCACCTCCGGCGCATCGTCAAAGACGCGCCCTGCGCTGCCTTGGTCATAGAGGTCGAACCGGGTGCCATCCGGCAAAGAGTGGGCGAGGGCCAGTGTCGCGGGCTCTGCCCGCCGCTGCGCCAGGGCCAGGTTTACGCCCGCTGCCTCCATCTGCTCGCGCAGCATCCGGCCCATCGGGTCGTCCGACAGCCCGCCGACAAAGCCGGCTGGAACACCCAGCCGGGCAAGCGTGATCGCGGTATTGACGGCAGCCCCGCCCGCGACGGGACGAAACCCCGCGCTGCCGTCCGCCAGCGTGGCGGGGACAAGATCGGCCACCGCCTCGCCACAGCACAGGACCGCGGGGCGCCTCAGCCCCGCCATTCGACGAACTCGGCCAAGGGGGCACGTTCCGTCCGGAACGCGTTCGCCGGATGCCCGGTGTCGGAATAGCCAAACGAGATGGCGCAGAGGATCAGCCGGTCCTCGCCAATCCCGAAATAGCGGTGCAGGAACGGTGCATAAGAGGCGACCGCCGCCTGCGGGATGGTCGCCACCCCCAGCGCCTGTGCCGCGAGCGTGAAGGCGGTGACAAAACCGCCGCAATCCATCGCGCCATAACCGCCCAGCTCGGCCGGGCTGGAAACGATGGCGCAATGGGGGGCGTCGAACAGCGAGAAATTCTTCATCATCTGCGCCGCCGAGCCGGCGCGGTCGCCCTTTTCCACGCCAACCGCTTCGTACAAGGCCCAACCGCAGGTGCGGCGGCGATCCTGGTAGACACCGGAATAGCCGGAGGGAAAGGCAAGGTCGGGCTTTGCTGTGCCGCGCTGCACTTCCTCCATCAGGGCAGCCCGGAACGCGTCGGTCTCGGCGCCGCTGGTGATCACAAGCTGCCAGGGCTGCGCGTTGCACCAGCTCGGCACCCGCCGCGCGGTGGACACGATCCGCTCGATATCGGCGCGCGGCACCGGGTCGGCGCGGAACGCCCGGCAGGAATGGCGGGCGGCCAGCAGATCGTCGAGGTCGCTCAGGGTCATCACGTCTTTCTCCTTGTTGCCGCGCACCATGGCGGCAGGGCGGCAAAGGCGCAAGATCGCGCTGCGAATTTGCGCCGGATCAAGGCGCGCGGGCGCGCGCCGTGCAAGACTCGGACCAAACGGAAAAAGGAGGACCGACCATGGTTGAAAAATCCGATCACGCTGGCCTCTGGCCATCGCTCTATGACCCGTTTCGTACCTTTGGTGCAAAACTGGCCGATTGGCTGAGCCCTGCGACCGAAGCCTCAGGCAATGACGCGGCCTATGACATCTCGATGGAACTGCCCGGCGTCTCGGAAAATGACATCGAACTGACCGTCGAGAATGGCGTCGTCACCATAAGGGGCGAGAAGAAGACCCATGAAGAGAAGAAGGGTGACACCTGGTATTTTTCCGAGCGCCAGTATGGCGCGTTCCGCCGCTCGTTCCGCCTGCCCGAGGATGCCGAAGGCGCCAAGGCGGAAGCCAGGATGAAGGATGGCGTGCTGCACGTCCGCGTGCCAAAACGGGTCCAGGAGGCCCCGGCCGCGGCGCAGAAGATCAAGGTCTCGCGCGGCTGACGCCATGCGCCCCGGCCCGAGGGAGAGAGCGGGCCGGGGCGGTTATTCTTCGTTGTGGGGGGCTCTGCCCCCGCCGCGCGTGCCGCGCGACTCCCCCGGAGTATTTGCGGCGAAATGAAGATCAGGGCGTGGCGGGCTGGGTGCGGGCCTGTCGCAGGTCGCGGGCGGATTGGCCGTGCTGGGTGCGAAAGGCGCGGGCAAAGCTCGATTGCGAGGTAAAGCCGGTGGCCTGCGCCACCTCCATCAGCGGCATGTCGGTGTCGGTGACCAGGCGCCGCGCCTCGGCCAGGCGCAGTTGCAGGTAATGGTCCTGCGGCGTGGTGCCCAGGCGCAAGCGGAACTGCTGTTGCAGGGTGCGCGGGCTGGTACCCAGCGTCTCGGCGATTTCGGCCAGCGGCAGCGGCTCGTCCAGCGCCGCCTCCATCAGCGCGTTGGCCCGCGCGGTCAGCTTGTTGTGGCGGTGCGGCGCGCCGGTGCGGCGCTGCGGCTTGCCAGGCTCTGGCGCGCCTTCGTAGAGGAAAAGCCCCGCCACCCGCGCGGCAAAGCCCGCGCCATGGCGGGCGGCGATGATATGCAGCATCATCTCGATTGCGGGCATCGCCCCGCCCGAGGTCAGCCGGTTGCCTGAAATGGCAAAGCGGTCGCTGCGCACGTCTATGGCAGGGAAGCGGCTGGCGAAATTGTCCAGATCCTCCCAATGGGTGGTGGCGGCGTGACCGTCGAGCAGACCGGCTTCGGCCAAGAGCCACGGGCCCCCGTCGATCCCGGCCAGCGTGGCGCCGCCCGCCGCGATCCGGCGCAGCCCGGCCAGCAGGCTGGGCGTGGCGTGGCGCGCCAGCTGGAAGCCCGCCACGACGATCAGGAGGTCGCAGGTTTCGAGCCGCGCCAGCGGCAGGCCCGGCACCATCAGCCCGCAGGTCAACCGCGCGGGCGCGTCGGTGGCGGTGACATAGTCCCAGTCGAACGCGTGCCGGTCGGCCAGCCGGTTGGCGGCGCGCATCGGGTCAACCGCGGCGGCAAAGCTGAGCGTGTTGCAATCGTCCAGCACCAGAAGCGCGCATTTCAGCGCGCGGTGTTCCGGCTGGAGAATGTTTTTTGCGGATTTCATCAAGTTCGATTCGCATTCTGGCAAGTGGTCGCCGCAAGGCTGCGCCAGAGTCGAACACAACGCAAATCGGAATCCGGGGACAAATCTGGGGACAACCCGGGGGAGAAGCCGGTAAAAACAAGGGAAAACCGACATGCCTCTGGAAATGAACCGCGAGGTCTTCATCACCTGCGCCGTCACCGGTTCGGGCGGCACCCAGGATCGCAGCCCGCATGTGCCGCGCTCGCCCAAACAGATCGCCGACAGCGCCATCGCGGCGGCCAAGGCGGGGGCCGCAGTGGTGCATTGCCACGTGCGCGACCCTGAGACCGGCGCGCCGTCGCGCCGGTTGGACCTCTATCGCGAAGTGACGGACCGCATCCGCGACGCCGAGGTCGACGTGGTTCTGAACCTGACCGCCGGCATGGGCGGCGACATGATATTCGGCGATGTCGAGAACCCGCTGCCGCTGCGTGAAAAGGGCACCGATATGGTCGGCGCCACCGAGCGGGTGGCGCATGTGGCCGAATGCCTGCCCGAGATCTGCACGCTCGACTGCGGCACCATGAACTTTGCCGAGGCCGATTACGTGATGACCAACACGCCCGGCATGCTGACCGCCATGGGCCGGATGATGACCGAACTGGGGGTGAAACCCGAGATCGAGGCGTTCGACTCCGGCCACCTGTGGTACGCCAAGCAACTGGTCAAGGATGGCGTGCTCGAGGGTCCGGCGCTGGTCCAGCTCTGCATGGGCGTGCCGTGGGGCGCGCCTGATGACCTCAATACCTTCATGGCGATGGTCAACAATGTGCCCGACGACTGGACCTTCTCGGCCTTTGCGCTGGGCCGTAACCAGATGGCCTATGCCGCCGCGTCGGTGCTGGCGGGGGGTAATGTGCGCGTCGGGCTCGAGGATAATCTCTGGCTCGACAAGGGCGTGCTGGCCGAGAACTGGCAACTGGTCGAACGGGCCGCAGGCATCGTGTCGAACATGGGCGCGCGGGTGATCGGCCCGCAGGAAGTGCGCGAAAAGCTGGGCCTGGTGAAACGCGCACCGGTGGCGAAGTGAACCGGCTCGCGGCGGCGCTTGCTGCGGGCCTCGCCCTTGCCGCGTCAGTGGCAGGGGCCGAGACCTATCGCGACCGCTCGGTCGCGATCGGCGCGGTGCCGGCGCTGGACATCGACCGCTATCTGGGCCGCTGGTACGAGATCGCGCGCTTTCCGAACCGGTTCGAAGAGGGCTGCGTCGGCGTCACCGCCGATTATGCCCTGCGCGACGACGGGCAGGTGAGTGTGACCAACACCTGCCGCAAGGGCGCGCTCGACGGGCCGGTGACCACGGCCGAAGGTGTGGCGCGGGTCGAGGGGCCGGGCAAGCTGTCTGTCACCTTTGTGCCTTGGCTGCCCTTTGCGCGCGGCGACTATTGGGTTCTCTATATCGACGAGGGCTACACCGTCGCCGCCATCGGCACCCCGCGCGGCAAGACCGGCTGGATCCTGGCGCGCGAACCCCGGATCGGCGCCGACATACGCGCCCGGGCCGAGGCGGCACTGACCGCCAATGGCTATGACACGAGCAAACTGATCGACGTGGCACAAGATCCGCGTTGAAACACGGAATATGGACAAAGAAGGAGAGGCCGTCATGACAACGGCTGCAATCATCGGTGGTGGCGTGATCGGCGGCGGCTGGGCCGCGCGCTTTCTGCTCAACGGCTGGGATGTTCGGGTGTTCGACCCCGACCCCGAGGCCGAACGCAAGATCGGCGAGGTGCTGGCCAATGCCCGCCGCTCGCTGCCTGGCCTCAGCGACGTGCCGCTGCCGCCCGAAGGCAAGCTCAGCTTTCACACCGATCTTGGTGAGGCGGTCAACGGAGTCGCCTGGATCCAGGAAAGTGTGCCCGAACGTCTGGACCTGAAACTCAAGGTCTATCGCTCGATCCAGGAGACCTGCGATCCGCAGGCGATCCTTGGCTCCTCGACCTCTGGCTTCAAGCCTAGCGAATTGCAGGAGGGCGCGCTGCGCCCCGGTCAGATCGTGGTGACGCACCCGTTCAACCCGGTCTACCTGCTGCCGCTGATCGAACTGGTGACAACGCCGGAAAACAGCCCCGAGATGATCGAACGCGCCAAGGAGATCATGCGAGGACTGGGGCAGTTCCCGCTGCATGTGCGCAAGGAGATCGACGCCCATATCGCCGACCGCTTTCTGGAGGCCGTCTGGCGCGAGGCGCTGTGGCTGGTCAAGGACGGCATCGCCACCACTGAAGAGATCGACGAGGCGATCCGCATGGGCTTTGGTATCCGTTGGGCGCAGATGGGCCTGTTCGAAACCTACCGCGTGGCGGGCGGCGAAGCGGGCATGAAGCATTTCATGGCGCAGTTCGGCCCCTGCCTCAGCTGGCCCTGGACCAAGCTGATGGATGTGCCCGAATTCACTGACGAACTGGTCGACCTGATCGCGGGCCAGTCGGATGCGCAATCGGGGCACCATACGATCCGCGAGCTGGAACGCATCCGCGACAACAACCTTGTCGGCATGATGCGGGCGCTCAAGGCGCAGAACTGGGGTGCGGGCGCGGTGCTGAACAAGCATGACGCGGCGCTGAAGCCCAAGGCGCTGCCCGATCTGGAGACTGCCGATCTGACCCAGCCGATCCTGACCTTGTCGCGCGCGGTGCCGCTCGACTGGACGGATTACAACGGCCACATGACCGAGTCGAAATATCTGGAGGCGTTTGCCAATTCCACCGACCGGTTCATGGAGATCATCGGCTGCGATGCCGACTACATCGCCAGCGGTGGCAGCTATTTCACCGCCGAGACCCATATCCGCCATCTGGACGAGACCCACGCGGGGGCGCGGATCCGGGTCGAAACCCAGATGCTGCTGGGGCAGGGCAAGAAGCTGCATCTCTTCCACCGCATGTACGAAGGCGACACGCTGCTCGCCACCGGCGAAAGCTTCCTGTTGCATGTGAGCCTGGAAACCCGCAAACCCTGTGCGCCCTCGCCCGAAATCGAGGCCGCCATGGCCCGCATCGCAGCGGCGCAGGCAGGCCTGTCCTACCCCGAGGGCGCGGGCAGCGCGATCCGGAAACCGGCATGAGTGCGCGTGTCCTGATCACCGCGGGCGCCTCGGGCATCGGTCGCGCCATGGCCGAGGCCTTCGAGGCGGCGGGGGCGCGGATCTGGGTGGCGGATGTGGACAAGGCGGCGCTTGCCGCCTGTCCCGACCACTGGCGGCAGAGTGTTGTCGATGTGGCGGATGAGGCGTCGGTTGCGGCGCTCTTTGCCGAAATCGAGGCCGACTGGGGCGGGCTTGATACGCTCTGTTCCAATGCGGGCATCGCCGGGCCGACCGCGCTGGTCGAGGATATGCCGCTCGACGGCTGGCGCGCCTGTATCGCCGTCAATCTCGACGGCGCGTTTCTGTGTGCCAAATACGCGGCCCCGATGCTGAAACGGCAGGGCGCGGGCAGTATCGTGATCACTTCCTCCACCGCCGGGCAGTACGGCTACCCGCACCGCGCGCCCTATGCGGCGGCGAAATGGGGGGTGATCGGTCTTGCCAAGACATTGGCGATGGAACTGGGACCGCACGGGATCCGCTGCAACGTGATCTGCCCCGGCGCGGTCGAAGGCCCGCGGATGGAGGGCGTGCTGGCGCGCGAAGCGGCCGCAAAGGGGATGACCCGTGACCAGGTCTATGCCGGCTATGCCTCGGGCACCTCGATGGGCCGGTTTGTCGAGGCGTCGGATATCGCCAATATGGCGGTGTTTCTGGGGTCCGACGCGGCGCGGCTGGTGTCGGGACAGGTGATCGCGGTCGATGGCCATACGGTGAACCCTGATCCCAAGGTGTGAAAACTGTCTTCAATCTTTTCGGAAATCGCGAAGCATCCAGCCGAAGTGGAAAATTCTCCATTTTTGTAGTATAATGCATGTGAGTTTTTCGAATATGGCTGTTGGAGGACGCGTTATGAGAAGCCTGATTTGTCTGTTTGCGGGGGGAAGCCTGATCATTGCCAGTGCAGCCGTTGCGGGGAGCGGCAAGGAAGCCCCGGGACAGCGTGACGCCGGAAGCTGGGGCGCCGTGACAAGCGAAGCGGTCACCGGTGGTTTCGATCAAGGCGCACACGCCTCGGATCCGAGCGGTGACGGCAATGGTCCGACCAGTTCTGACGAGCCGCGATCCGGTTTGGCCAATGCGGTTTCACGTGGTGATCTCTCTGCCACGATGGATGGTCTGGGTCTCTCCGGCAGTGGTCCCAGCGGTCCTAGCGGACCCTGACTCGGCGTCGCTTCGCGGTCTTCGCGCAGTCTCAGGGCTCGTAGGCGTCGGGGCTGGTGACTAGCGGCTAGAAGCCTCGGCGCTGGTTGATGTGCGTATCTGCCGAATAGCTTTGCATGTGGTCATTTTGGCGCCGCATCGGTCTCAGTTTGGACCGGCATGTGGGGCGTAGAGCCCGCGCACGGATGACCGTTCTGAGATCGCCCACTGGATATGGGGCGCCGCCGCTTTCGATGGTCAAACGATACAACCCAAGCTAAGCGCCGCGGTTACCCCAGTCCATCGACGCCGTGCTTCAGGATGATCGGCACGATCAGGTCCTCTTCATCCTCCAGATGTCGGCCGATCATCCGCTCCAGATCGCCCAGTCCCGCCAGTAGCGCCCCGGCGCTGCTGCGCGCCTGAGGGCCATTGGCTCCCTGGATCGCCGCATTTGCCTGCTCCACGAACCGGTTCAGCAGGCCGTCCAGCGCATGGTGGTCCGCATCCAACAGGTCGAACCCCGCCTCGATACGGCTGTCCTTGGTCCTGAGCAGCGGAAAATAGTGCTGGTCCTCGATCTGGTGATGCCCGTGCAACTGGTTCACGAACATGCCGCCATAGCGCGCGATGCCCTGCGCGAACGGCGCCGGGTCCCGCTCGGCACCCAGGAATGCCCGGGTCTCGGCCTGCATATGCGCAATGATCTGACGGAACATCATGTGACGCTCCAGCCAGAAACTGACCAGCCCGTGAAAATTGGGATCGGCCTGCCAGCTCTCGCGCGGATGCGCGGCAAGCAGCACCCGCAACGCTTCGGGCAATCCGGCCCTGCTATCGAAATGCAAATCATCCATTCCGGACGATATACAGCATCACTTGCCGCGTGACAGGCACCCGGCAGCCATATTGCGCAGAAAAACCTCCTGCCTCAGCTCTGGTTCGCGCCGCGCATCTGTCGGATGGCGCGGCGTACCGCCTGCCAACTCTCGGCCTCGTCGATATTCCCAATCGCCTTGCAATGCTGTTCCTTCTGGGCCGCTTCTGCCTCGGCCCGGTCGCCATGTGCTGCATAAAGCGCGCGGGCATATTCAGCGCTCCTGATTGCGTCCATAGGGTCTCCTCCGTTCTTTGGGTCCGGTTGGTCCTGTCTGGTGTCAGGTGTCCCATCATAGCAGAGAACCGCGCCGCGCGCATCCCGCGCGCCAAACTCAGCGGGCAATCGCCGCCCTGAGCTGTCGCAGATGCTTGGGCAGGTCCCGCGCGGTCAGGTCCGCCTCGCGTACCAGCGTGTCGAAATGGCGGGTGAACACCTCGATCCGGTCCTTGTCACGGAACGCCATGTAATGGCTGCCCGCATAAAAGGCGCAGAGCAGCGGGCCAAAGATCGTCATCGGCGCAGAATATAGCCGCTTGGCATCGTAGAGATAGATGCGCAGGCGCGGGTAGAGCTGCTCGCTCAGCGCCAGGAACCGGTCGATCTGCTCCAGCCGCAGATCCAGCGGCAGCCCGTGGTAATACCCGGTGGCATGGGCAAAACTGTGCAACTCGAACAGGGGCATGGCAATCTCGTAATCCGACTGGGCGCTGCGCATCCAGGCCAGCCTGTCCTCGGACGCGCCGATCGCCTGGTCCGCCGTCCGCCCCAGATGCGGCGCGTATTCCCATTCCAGAAAGGCGCGCGTCTTCATCATGTCGGGCAGGGCGGCGGGCACATAGCGGATCTTGTACCCCGCCGCCTCTCGGTGCCATTCATAGATCCGTTCGTCCACCAGCGCGCGGGGCGCCTCGGCCATGGTCAGCGAACTGGCCAGCAGTTCGGCGGCACTTTCGGGCCGGTCCGACAGGCTCAGGAGCCAGTCCGCCGACACTCCCAGCGCCGAGGCGCAGGCCCCCACCACATGCGCATTGGGCAGGCGCGCGCCATCTCCGGTCAGCAATTGAGAGATCGTCGAGCGATCCACCCCCACCTGCCGTGCCAGCGCGCTCTGGCTGGTCTGGCGCTGCTCCATTGCCCGCCCGAGCCGAATCCGGAACTGGGCGGCCCGGTCACGCTTGTCCATCTTTTCCCACATGTGGTGATTAATATCACATCTGCTGAATTTTGTTAATCATATTCCGAATTCCCGCACCTCACACAAGGCAGTAACAGTTTTGTGAAAGTTACAAGCAGGAGACGGAATGGAAACGCGGCGAAGATCGGTCCTGAAGGCGTTGATCTGGAACCTCTTGGGCCTGGTCACGATGACCCTGGTGGGCCTTGCAGCGACAGGATCCGCCGCCATTGGCGGCACGCTGGCGCTGGTGAACACGGCGCTGGGTTTTACCCTCTATCTGGTCTACGAACGTGTCTGGGCCGGCATCCGCTGGGGCCGCCATGTCTGAGCCGCGCCTGCCCGAGCGCGCCGAATGGGGCACTTTCGCGCTGATCCTCGCCTGCTATGCGGCCTGGCTGCTGGTGATCTTCGGGCTGGCCGGGCTGTCGCTCTGGCTCGCCATTGCGGCGATGGGGCTGGTTGCGGCGCTGCATTCCTCGCTGACGCATGAGGCGCTGCATGGCCACCCGTTCCGCTATCGCTGGCTGAACGAGGCACTGATGGCGCTGCCGCTGACGCTCTGCATCCCCTACAATCGGTTCCGCGACCTGCATCTGGCCCATCACCAAGACGCGAACCTGACCGACCCCTATGACGACCCCGAGAGCAACTATCTCGACCCCGCCATCTGGGGCCGCCTGCCGGGCTGGCAGCAGCGCCTCTATGCGCTCAACAACACGCTGGCGGGGCGCATGGTGCTGGGTCCGCTGATCGGAACCGCCTGTTTCCTGCGTGACGAGGCGCGCGGGGCGTTGCGCGGCGACCGCGCGATCCTGCTCGCCTGGGCGCTGCACCTGCCGGGCATGGCCGTGGTGTTGTGGGTGGTGTCGCTGTCGCCCATGCCCATCTGGGCCTTTGCGCTCTCGGCCTATTTCGGTCTGGGCCTGCTCAAGATCCGCACCTTTCTGGAACATCGCGCGCATGAGAAATCGCGCGCGCGCACCGTGGTGATCGAGGATCGGGGGCTGTTGGCGTTCCTGTTTCTTAACAACAACTTCCACGTGGTCCATCACATGAACCCAGGCGCGCCATGGTACGCGCTGCCCGCGCTCTACCGGGCGGGCAAGGAGCGGTATCTCAACTGCAACGAGGGCTACAGCTACGCCTCTTATGCCGAGGTGTTCCGCCGCTATTTCTGGCGTGCCAAGGATCCGGTGCCGCATCCGCTCTGGCCAAAGCCCTGATTTGAGGCCACAAGAGGCGCATGAGCCTCTGGATCCCCGTCACCCTCGCCGCCGCGCTGTTTCAGACCGTGCGGTTCATGCTGCAAAAATCGCTGGCGACGGTGAAACTGTCGGCCTCGGGCGCCACCTTTGCCCGCTTCCTCTATTCAGCGCCGCTGGCACTGGCGGGGCTCTTGATCGCCACCACCGCCGGCGGCTATGACCTGCCCGCGCTTGGCCCCCGGTTCTGGTTGTTTGTCGCCATCGGCGGCACCGCCCAGATCCTTGCCACCATCTGCGTGGTGGCGCTGTTCAAACAGCGCAACTTTGCCGTCGGCATCACCTTCAAGAAGACCGAGGTGATCCAGACCGCGATCGTCGGCTTTGTCATTCTGGGCGAAGGCGTGTCCATCGGCGCGCTGGGCGCGATCCTGCTGGGGTTGGCGGCGGTGCTGCTCTTGTCGAAAACACCCGGAGGATCTGGCGCCTGGTGGCGCCACCTGACCAACCGCGCCTCGCAACTGGGGCTGGGCTCAGGCGTGCTGTTTGCCTTTTCGGCGGTCAGCTACCGGGCGGCTTCGCTGGAACTGGGCGATCTCACGCCCTGGTTCCGGGCACTGGTGACGCTGGCCGCCGTGGTGTCGTTCCAGCTGGTGTCGATGGCGCTCTGGCTCTGGTGGCGCGACCGGGCGCAGCTGGCCGCGGTCTGGGCCACGCGGAACACAGGTGCCTTTGTCGGGCTGACCAGCCTTGGCGGATCGTTCTGCTGGTTCCTGGCCTTCACGCTTCAGAACGCAGCCTATGTCAAGGCGCTGGGGCAGGTGGAGCTGATCTTCAGCCTGATGGCCTCGACCCTGTTTTTCCGTGAATTGATAACCGGGCGCGAGATCGCGGGCATCGGGCTCCTGGGCCTTTCGATCCTGGCGCTGGTACTGGCGATCTGACCCGAGCGCGGGGCGCTCCCGCCCCTGGCCTGGTGCGCTCTTGCGAGCGCCCCGTCCGGCGTTGGGCCGGGCCGCGCGTGCCGCGCGGCGGGTTGTTGCGAGGCGCTGCCTCGCGCTCCGGAGTATTTCCTGACCAGAAAGAAGCCTGGCCTGTTCCAGCCCCTTCATTTCGCCCAAAAATACTCCGGGGGAGTCCGCAGGACGGGGGCAGAGCCCCCTTGCGCCCGCTCAGCCCGCCCGGCGTTCCTCGAAGCTGAGCGCAATGAAGCTGGGCAGGTGGTCGCCCATGCCGACCACCTTTGCACCACGATCCTCGGACCGATCGCGGCCGCGCTTGTCGTCGGCCCGGGGTGTGCGCTCGCGCTTGTCCTGGCGTGGTTCGCTCCGGGTCTCCTCGGGACGGGCCTCGTGCTGGTCCTCGCACGGGGCCTTGTTGGCCCGCTTCTCGGTCTCGCGGCGCGGCTTGTCCGACTTGCTCTTGCGCTCCTCGCGCCGTGGTTTCGGCTCGGGCAGCTCTTCGAGATTGACCGGATTTTCCAGCCGCGGGATGGCTTTCTGGATCAGCTTTTCGACCGCATCAAGCGCCTTTTCATCGCGCGGGATGCAGAGCGTGATCGCCTTGCCATCGCGGCCCGCGCGGCCGGTGCGGCCGATCCGGTGCACGTAATCCTCGGGGTGACCGGGCACGTCGAAGTTGAACACATGGCTGACCGAGGGCACATCCAGCCCGCGCGCCGCCACGTCCGAGGCCACCAGCAGGCGCAGTTTGCCTTCGCGGAAGCCGTCCAGCGTGCGGGTGCGCTGGCTCTGGTCCAGATCGCCATGGATCGGCGCCGCGTCATAGCCGTATTTCTGCAACGATTTCGCGACGATATCCACATCCGTCTTGCGGTTGCAGAAGATGATCGCATTGGTGCATTTCTCGCCTTCGGCGTCGATCAGCGCCCGCAAAACGGCGCGTTTCTCGCTGGCCTCGCGGTCGCGGCGCGAGCCCTTGAACAGCACCACACCCTGTTCGATGGTCTCCGAGGCGGTGGCCTGGCGGGCCACCTCGATCCGCGCGGGCGCGCTGAGGAAGGTATTGGTGATCCGCTCGATCTCGGGCGCCATGGTGGCCGAGAAGAACAGCGTCTGGCGGGTAAAGGGGGTCAGGCTGAAGATGCGCTCGATATCGGGAATGAACCCCATGTCGAGCATCCGGTCGGCCTCGTCCACCACCATGATCTGCACGCCGGTCAACAAGAGCTTGCCGCGCTCGAAATGGTCGAGCAACCGGCCCGGCGTGGCGATCAGAACGTCGACGCCCCGGTCGATCAGCGCGTCCTGCTCCTTGAAGCTGACCCCGCCAATGAGCAGCGCCTTGGTCAGTTTCAGGTGTTTGGTATAGGTGTCGAAGTTCTCGGCCACCTGAGCGGCCAGTTCCCGCGTCGGGCACAGCACCAGGCTGCGCGGCATCCGCGCCCGGGCGCGGCCACGGGCCAAGAGCGTGATCATCGGCAGGGTAAAGCTGGCGGTCTTGCCGGTGCCGGTCTGGGCGATGCCCAGTACATCGCGCCCTTCCAGAGCGGGAGGAATCGCGCCTGCCTGAATCGGGGTGGGGGTTTCGTAACCGGCTTCTTCGACGGCCTTGAGGACCTTGGGATTCAGGTTCAGTTCAGAGAATTTTGTCATGTGTGTCCGATATATGCGGACACTCACCGGGCCCGCGCGTCAGTCGTACTGCCGGGCCCATCATGGGCGCTGCGCCTGTCAGGGCGCGCTACGGCTGGTCGGGGCATAGCAAAATCCCCGGCCAGCGTCAAATGTTGCAGGTGCAGCACCGAGATTTACACTCACTGTTGCGAAACGGGCAACAGTGAGCGTTCAATCGGGAAACTGTTTCTGCATCGCCGCGTCCAGGTCCAGCGCGCGCCGTTTCAGCATCCCCGCCGCCTCCAGCCGCGCGCGCGCCTCGGGCGACACCGCGTTCATCTCTTCGAAAAAGGCGCGCAGCCCGGCCTCGCCGCTTTCCTCCTCGATGGTGCTCAGCAGCTCATGCATGCTCAGCCCGCCCACCTCGCGCGGGACATTGGGGGCCAGTTCGGGCCGGTACGACCCTTTGGCGATACGATAGCGATAGGCCGCGATCCAGTGATCCCAGTCGGCACCGTGCCGGTGGCACAGATCGACAGTGTCCAGCTCCACCTGCCCGGGGTTCATCTCCTTGTTGCGAAAGATGTTGTGGATGCGAAAATCGACCTTTTCCAGCCCGGTGCGCGCGATCACCTTGCCCGCGACATGGCTCATGAACCCGCCTTTGACAAAGGCGCCATAGGTCGGATAGAGCCGCCGTACCGTTTCATCCCGCTCAGGCCCACCGGGGATGAACGCCTTGTACAGCGCAGGGTCACCGGCCAGCGCCTCGATCGGGCGCATCCGGGCGCACAGAACCTGCGGCCCGAACCCGCCCAGTATCCCGGCCAGCGGCGTTTCCGGCCAGATGAACTCGTCCACGTCCACATGCGCCAGCCAGTCCACATCGGCGCGGTTATAGGCGTGGCGCGCGTTCATCGTCTGGCGCGCCTGGTGCTTGGCCGGGCGGGCCAGCTTGCGGCGCGTCCAATAGGCCTCGTCGCAGGCCCATACCCGGAGGCGCGGATGCGCCTTGAGCCGGGCGAACACGGCCGGATCCGGGTCGTCGAGATAGAGAAACAGCCGGTGTGCGCCCAGTTCCAGATGCCAGGCGGCAAACCGTAGGATATCGCGCTCGGGCGCCTTGACGGTCGCCACAACGCCCCAAGTCACGCCCTTGTCGCCCATGCCCGATTTCCTTGCCCATTGCCTGTGCGCACAGCCTAGGGCGGGGCGCGGCTCAGGTCATCATCTCTTTGGTCGCGGTCAGCTTCAGTTCGGGGTAATCGCGGATCACCCGGTCGATGTCCCATTGCAGCCGCGTCAGATAGACAACGTCGCCGTCATGGTCATGGGCGATATGCTGCTTGTTGGCGTTGACGAACTTGTCCATCGCCACCTTGTCGCCCGACACCCAGCGGGCCGAGGTGAATTGCGAGCCGTCGAACCGCACCGGCAGCCCGTATTCCAGCTCGATCCGGCTGGCCAGCACCTCGAATTGCAGTGCGCCCACGACACCGACGATAAAGCCCGAGCCGATCATCGGCTTGAACACCTTGGCGGCGCCTTCCTCGGCAAACTGCATCAGCGCCTTTTCCAGGTGCTTGGCCTTCATCGGATCGCCCGCGCGCACGCCCTGCAACAGTTCCGGCGCGAAAGAGGGGATACCGGTCACCCGCAGCGCCTCGCCCTCGGTCAGCGTGTCGCCGATCCGTAACTGGCCGTGGTTCGGGATGCCGATAATGTCCCCGGCCCAGGCCTCTTCGGCCAGTTCCCGGTCCGAGGCAAGGAACAGCACCGGGCTCGAGATCGCCATCGGTTTCTTCGACCGCACATGGGTCAGCTTCATGCCGCGCTGGAAATGGCCCGAGGCCAGCCGGACAAAGGCCACCCGGTCGCGATGCTTGGGGTCCATGTTCGCCTGAACCTTGAAGACAAAGCCGGAAACTTTTGTTTCGTCAGGGGAAATCTGCCTGGGTTCCGCGCTTTGCACCTGCGGCTCGGGGCCGTATTTCCCGATCCCCTCCATCAGTTCCTTGACCCCGAAGGAGTTGATGGCCGAGCCGAACCAGATCGGCGTCATATGCCCTTCGAGCACCGCTTGCGGGTCGAGCTTGGGCAGCAGCGCGCGCGCCATCTCCAGCTCCTCGTGCAACTGTTCCAGCAGATGCGCGGGCACGTGCTGGGCCAGCTTGGGGTCGTCAAGCCCATTGATTTCAATGCTTTCGGCGACCTTGTTGCGGTCGGCGCGGTCCATCAGCTCCAGCCGGTCGCGCAGGATATCGTAACAGCCGATGAAATCGCGGCCCTGGCCGATGGGCCAGCTGGCGGGTGTCACGTCGATGGCCAGCATCTCCTGGATCTCGTCGATGATCTCGAACGTGTCGCGGCTCTCGCGGTCCATCTTGTTGCAGAAGGTCAGGATCGGCAGGTCGCGCAACCGGCAGACCTCGAACAGTTTCTGCGTCTGGCTTTCAACGCCCTTGGCGCCGTCGATCACCATCACCGCCGCATCAACAGCCGTCAGGGTGCGATAGGTGTCCTCGGAGAAGTCCGAGTGGCCGGGCGTATCGACAAGATTAAACCGGAACTTCTTGTAATCGAACGACATTGCCGAGGCCGAGACCGAGATGCCCCGATCCTTTTCCATCTGCATGAAGTCCGACCGTGTGCGCCGCGCCTCGCCCTTGGCGCGCACCTGTCCGGCCATCTGGATCGCGCCGCCGAACAGCAGGAACTTTTCGGTCAGCGTGGTCTTTCCCGCATCGGGATGCGAGATGATGGCAAAGGTGCGGCGCCGCGCGATCTCGGGCGGCAATGCGGGGCGGTTTACGGCGATATCCAACATGCAGGCGCGTATATCAGGTTGCGCCGCCCTTGCAAGAATGCGCGTTTACTGCGGTTTGCGGAAATCCTGATGACAGGATTTGCAGGTGCCGCCGATCCGGGCCAGGGCCGGTTTCAGATCGGCCTCGGTCTCGATCGACGCGGCCGCCTCGGCGGCGGCCAGCGTCAACGCCTCGGACTTCTGACCGAAGGTATCGAACTCCTGCCAGATCACCGGCAATGCCTCGGATTTCGGGTCGTGCTCTTCGGCCATGAACAGGGTCGGCACGCTGGCTGCATGGGCGGCAATGGCGGCGGCGGCGGCCCGGGCCTCGTCGGCATCGAAAGCGGCCTCGCCCTTTGCCATGGCGCCCAGGATCTTGGTACTGTCCGCGATCTGCATCATCGCGTGCATCCGCGCCTTGACCGCCGGGTTGCTCACGCCGCTATGGGCCAGCGCGGCGCCTGCGGCCAGTAGGGTCGCGGTGATCGCTGTCACGAAAATCGGGCGCATCTCATCTCCTCTGCCAACCTGTCGACCAGCGGAAACCTAGTGCCCGGGTGCCGGTTTCTCAACCTTTGGCGCTACATTGCACGGTTGAACCGAACGATTGGCACGAAAATCTGAACGGGGCGCTATACGAAAGGGCAGGCTGTCCGATGCCGCGCGCTGTCCTACCATCGGAATCGTCAACCGGGAGAAAACACATGCGCCATCTGCTTGTTCTGGCCGCCCTCGGCTCTGCGGCCCTGTTCAATGCCGCTCCGGCCTCGGCCGAGTGGTCCTTCAGTTCCGGACCGGTTCCGAACGCCTTTATCCAGACCAACAATGCCACGCTGGAACTGCAATGCGACCGTATCCGCTTTGCGCCTGCCGGTTACGAGGACAGCCAGGACATCCTGTCCAAACGCGGCCTGTCGCTGCGGTTCATGTCCGACGGCCAGACCGAGGCGGCGGCGTTCCAACTGGGCGACGCCAATGCGATGATCGAGATGGTGGACAATTACCCAGTCGAGATCCGCCTGAACGACATGTCCGATTACAACTTCATCCTCGACCAGATCGCACAGAACGCCGCGCTGAACATGTCGATGATCGACCAGGACGTGACCTATGGCATCTTCGATCTCAAGGGCTCGGGGCGTGCGGTCAAGTCGCTGCGCGCCAGCTGCGGCGGCTCTGCGCAGAGCGCCGCCGCCAGCACGCCCGAGGCACCCGAAGGCGTGGTCTATTGCGGTGGCGGCGCGGTCCAGCGGGTCATCGAATACGGGCTGCTGTCGCAACCCGATGGCCAGTGGGACGCGATCGTCACCGTCAACGGCGATACCCTGCGCGCGATGACCGCCTACAGCTATTTCGGCAACGCTCAGCCCCCGGCTGGCTTTGTCGTCGCGCTCCTGGGCGAGGATCGTTCCGAATTCCTGGTGTTCGAGCAGAACGGCCGCAACTGGCTGGAATTCGGCGACTACACCTACGAGCAGTGCAACTGAGCCACTGCCACCGGCTTGGAGCATCCAGCTCAAACCCTGAGGCGCTCAGGTTTTGGGTTGGGCGCTCTAGCGGTTGGTCGAGGCTTTCTTCAGCAGCGCAATGGCGTCGGGCCGGTCCAACAGCCGCTTGGACACGTCCACCCCGTGCCCGTCGCCGCGCCCGTGCTGGTCCAGGAGCGGCCGTACATCTTCGATCAGGCCGTCGGGCAGGGCGGGCCGGGTGCGCGGGTCGAGCAGCATCGACTCGGCGGCGATCCCCTCGGCATAAATAATGTGGTGGCGGTCGAACAGCAGCTGGAAATAATCCACGAATCCGCCTTCCTGCACGAACACCGTATCGCCGTTGACCAGATGCCGCGCCTTGACCAGCAGTTCCGGCTGGCCCGCGCCGATCTCGTCACGGCGCTGATAGACAAACAGCCGGTGATCGGGGCTGACCACCAGGTCGTTCTCGTTGTTGAGCGTCCCGGCCCGGATCACGATGGGGGCGAAATCACCCACCGCGCGCACCGTGCTCTGACCGATCCAGCGCACCTGCTGCACCCCGTCGTCGCGGGTCAGCACCCGGTCACCTACCTTCAATTCTTCGATGGGCATCTGCGCGCCAGAGGCCAACGTGATATGGGTGCCGCGCGTGAACGAGACACAGGTCACCTGCGCGAACTTCTGCCGCGCGTTGTCGCCATCCATCCCCACCAGCGTGTAATCGGTCTTTGCCGCCAGCGGCGCCAGCGGCAGCAGGTAGACATCGGCGATATGGCCATCACCATCCACCTCGACCAGAACGATGGCATCTGTGGTCGTGCCGTCGGGGCTCATCAGGCTCAGCGCGCAATCTAGGTGCAGCATATGGCCGGGCCTGCCGCACTCAGTGTCCTCAGCGACCACGAAGGCACCGTCCGCCAGCACCTCCAATCCCAGGCGGTACCGCTGCGTATCTTGGGCCAGGCCATAGACATCGTCCAGCATCAGTTCGTCCATCGGCGCGATTCCATCCCCCTGGTTGGCGCCATTCGTTACCCGAAACGCGCGGGCAGGGTACACGGGTACGGATTGGGCGGGAGCGTGTCTGGTCACGATGTCCAACAAAGGCTGCGGGGTAGGGTTTTCATTTTCCATTTGCAGATTAGGTGGCGCAAGTGCAATCCAGTTTGACACCAAAATATGACGGTTCTCAGTCAGGCGGGTGGTGATCTGCGGGCATTTGGTGCTAACTCGCGATCAAGGACATCAAGCAGGGAGAGCGGGTGATGGATCTGGGTATCGCAGGCAAGAGAGCGCTGGTTTGTGCCTCGTCCAAGGGGTTAGGGCTGGGCTGTGCCCAGGCACTGGCAGCGGCGGGCGTCGATCTGGTGATGAACGCGCGCGGCGCTGAAGTGCTGGAGGCTGCGGCAGAGGCGATCCGCGCGGCGCATGGGGTGACGGTCACCACCGTTGCCTGTGACGTCACCACCCAGGCAGGGCAGGCGCAGGTGATCGAGGCCACGCAGGGTGTGGATATTCTCGTCACCAACGCAGGCGGCCCACCGCCGGGTCTCTGGTCGGATTGGGACCGCGACGATTTCATCCATGCGCTCGATGCCAACATGCTGACACCCATCGCCTTCATGAAGGCGCTCTTGCCCGGCATGATTGACAAGGGCTGGGGCCGGGTGGTCAACATCACCTCGCAATCGGTGCGCGCGCCGATCCCGGCACTGGGACTGTCGAATGCGGCCCGCACCGGGCTGACGGGCTATGTCGCGGGCACCTCGCGCCAGGTCGCGCCCTTTGGCGTGACGATCAACAACCTGCTGCCCGGCATCCATGCCACCGATCGCGCCAATGCGCTGGATGGCCCGGTGGCGCAGCAAAAAGGCATCTCGCTCGAAGAGGCGCGCGCCGAGCGCGCCGCCACGATTCCCGCCCGCCGCTATGGCACGCCCGAGGAATTCGGCGCCACCTGCGCCTTTCTCTGCTCGCAGCATGCGGGCTTCATCGTCGGCCAGAACCTGCTGCACGACGGCGGCGGCACCAACCTGACGATGTAGGGCATGGCGCAGGGGTTTTCGCTCAAGGACCAGCTCTTTAACGCGGAAAAGGTCGGCTATCTCGCCGGTCTTTTCGACGGGCCGGATTTCGACGGTGCCGAGTTCGAGGCGCGGGTGATGCAGCGCCTGCCCGAGCTGGAGCTGAAACAGCGCATCGACTGGATCGCGGCCTGCCTGATGGACAGCCTGCCGGGGGAGCTGCCGCAAGTGGCGGCAGCGATCCTGCACGCCCTGCCGCCGCCGCTCGACCCGAACCTGTCGGACGACGATTTCGGCGACTTCATCTTTGCGCCTTTGGGCGAATGGGTGGCCTCTGTCGGGATCGAGCACCCGGGCATGGCGCTCGATCTCCTGGCCGAACTCACCCAGCGGTTTTCGATGGAATGGGCGATCCGCCCGTTCCTGAACCGCTGGCCCGATCTGGTTCTGGACCGGATGCGCGACTGGTGCGCGCATGACAGCTATCATGTGCGGCGGCTGGTCAGCGAGGGCACCCGCCCGCGCCTGCCCTGGGGCGCGGGCATTGCCCTGCCGCTTGATGCCGCCCTGCCGCTGCTGGACCACTTGCACGCCGATCCCACCCGCTATGTCACCCGCTCGGTGGCCAACCACCTGAATGACATAACGAAGAAGGACCCCGACCTGGTGCTGGACCGGCTCGCAAACTGGCGCGCGTCCGCGCGGCAGAGTACCGGTGAGCGCGAATGGATCACCGCCCACGCCCTGCGCGGGCTGGTCAAGGCGGGCCATCCCGGCGCCATGTCCATGCTGGGTTATGATCCGGGCGCACCGGTCACGGCGATGCTGGAGCTGCCGGCCAGAGCCCGTATCGGCACGGACCTGACCCTGGGCGTGGAGCTGGAGGGAGAGGCGGACCTGCCGGTCCTGGTCGATTACATCGTGTATTTCCAACGCCCCGGCGGCAAGGTGTCGGCCAAGGTCCACAAGTGGAAACAGGCCCTTCTGATGGGTGGCCGTCTACGGCTGGACAAGCGGCACAAGCTGAAAGGCGACGCCAGCACCTTCACCCTTGTGCCCGGGCCGCACCGGGTCGAGGTGCAGGTCAACGGCCGGGTCCGGGCGATGGGTGTCTTCGAGCTGGAAGCGTAAGGGGGCGCTGCCCCCGCCGCCCGTTCCGGGCGCCTCCCCCGGAGTATTTCCGGCGAAATGAAGACAGGGTCACGCTTTCGTAGGTTCGATTGCGTGGACTGAGGCGTTGCGATAGCTGTTGCGCGTGAGGAACAAGAGGCCAGCGATGAAACACGAGGCGGTGCAGACCTATTACGGCGAGGTACTGAAGGGCACCTCGGATTTGCAGACCGACGCCTGCTGTACCGCCGCAGAGATGCCCGCGCATCTGAAACCGGTGCTGGCCAAGGTGCATGACGAGGTGATGGCGCGCTATTACGGCTGCGGCCTGATCGCGCCCCTGGCGCTGGAGGGCGCGCGCATCCTCGATCTGGGCTGCGGTGCGGGGCGCGATGTCTATGCGCTGTCGGCCCTGGTGGGGCCGCAGGGCGCGGTGGTGGGTGTCGACATGACCCAGGCGCAGCTGGACGTAGCGCGCGGCCATCGCGCCTATCATGCCGAAGCATTCGGCTATGACGCGCCCAACACCGAATTTCACTTGGGCTTCATAGAGAAGCTGGACGACATGCCGCTGGAACCCGGCTCCTTCGACATCATCGTGTCGAACTGCGTGCTGAACCTGGCCACCGACAAGGCGGCGGTGTTGCGCGGCGCGCAGCGGCTCTTGAAACCGGGCGGCGAGATGTATTTCTCGGATGTCTATGCCGACCGCCGCATACCGGCAGAGCTGGCCGAGGACGAGGTGCTCTATGGCGAATGCCTGTCCGGCGCGCTTTACTGGAACGATTTCCTGACCTTGGCGCGGCAGGCCGGGTTCGGCGACCCGCGCATGGTGGAAAGCCGGGCGCTGAATGTGGGCAACCCGGCGCTGCAAGAGAGGCTGGGGCCGATCCGTTTCCTCTCCGCCACCTATCGCCTGTTCAGCCTGGATGGTCTGGAACCGGCCTGCGAGGACTACGGCCAGGCGGTGATCTACAAGGGCACCGTGCCCAACGCGCCGCATACCTTCGTGCTGGACGACCATCATGTGATCGAGACCGGCAAGGTGTTCCCGGTCTGCGGCAATACCTGGCGCATGCTGGCCGAGACGCGCTTTGCGCCGCATTTCGAGTTCATCGGCGATTTCTCCACCCATTACGGCATTTTTTCCGGATGCGGCGGCAACTCGCCGTTCAACGGGCTGGCACCGGCACCGGCCTCGGGCGGCTGTTGCTGACAGGGGTGCCTTGCACTGACGGGGCGGGGTTGCTATCCCCGGCCTGAACTCCCGACCAAAAGGCTAGGGATAGGCAGCGAGGCCCGACAGGTGACGGCAGGACGAACCCCTCCGCGGCTCGAGATCCGCAATCTGGTGCGCGTGTTCGACGGGCAGCCGGTGGTCGATGACGTGTCGCTGTCGATCCGCGCCGGGCAGGTGACCTGCCTCTTGGGCCCGTCGGGCTGCGGCAAGTCGACCACGCTCAGGATGATCGCCGGGGTCGAGATGCAGGACAGCGGCGAGATCCATGTCGATGGCAAGCTGATCTGCGACACGGTGTTCCGCGTCCCGCCCGAGCGGCGCGAGATCGGGCTGATGTTCCAGGATTTCGCGCTGTTTCCGCATCTCAGCGTGGCGGGCAACGTGGCCTTTGGCCTCAAGGGCAGCCGCGAGGAGAAACGCGCCCGGGTCGAGGAGCTGCTGGCCCGCGTGTCGTTGAGCCGCCACATCGACAGCTATCCGCACCAGCTTTCGGGGGGCGAGCAGCAACGGGTGGCACTGGCGCGCGCCCTGGCGCCACGGCCGCGCATCATGCTGATGGACGAGCCGTTCTCGGGTCTCGACAACCGGCTGCGTGACGGTATCCGCGACGACACGCTGGCGCTGCTGAAGGAAGAGGATGCGGCCGTGCTGCTGGTCACGCACGAGCCCGAAGAGGCGATGCGCATGGCCGACGAGATCGCGCTGATGCGCGACGGGCGGATCGTACAGCAGGGCGCGCCCTACAACGTCTATACCCGCCCGGTGGACAAGGCGGCGGTGGCCTTCTTCAGCGATGTGAATACGCTCAAGGCGCAGGTCAACGGCGCATTGGCCGCCACCCCCTTTGGCCAGTTCCTGGCGCCCGGCATCCCCGACGGCACCGATGTCGACATCGTTTTCCGCCCCCAGCATGTGAAGCTCGACTTCGACCGGGGTGGCAAGGGGCCGCTGCCCACGCCCTCGGACGGGGTCGCGGCGCGCGGTGTGGTCGAGCGGGCGCGTTTTCTGGGCGGTGAGAGCCTGGTCGAGTTCCGGATGGATTTCGACGGGTCGATGCTCAAGGCCACGGTACCCAACGTGTTCATCCCCGAACCCGGCCGGGTCATGTGGCTGACCATCCGCCGCGACCGCTGCTTCGTCTTCCCGGCCCCGGTCGGGCGCCAAAAAATCTGAGATTTTTTGTGCCCAGAATTTTTGCAAAATTCTGGTTCTCCCCCTCTGATCGGTGCGGTTTTGCCGCCGACTGATACAGGAATGCCGCAGAACGGCGGCCTGCCGCGCTTGCCGTGCGGGTGACCCGCGTCTATCAAGGGCAAAACGGGGCAGGACGACATGCGCATTCTCATCACCAATGACGACGGCATCAACGCGCCGGGCCTGGCCGCGCTCGAGGTACTGGCCCGCGACCTCGCCGGCCCGGAGGGAGAGGTCTGGACCGTGGCCCCGGCCTTTGAACAGTCGGGCGTGGGTCACTGCATCAGCTATACCCATCCGATGCTGATCGCCAAACTGGGCGCGCGCCGGTTCGCGACCGAAGGCAGCCCGGCCGACTGCGTGCTGGCGGGCCTGCATGACGTGATGAAGGACGCGCCCCCCGACTTGGTGCTGTCGGGGGTGAACCGGGGCAACAACTCGGCCGAGAACGCGCTCTATTCCGGCACGCTCGGCGGCGCGATGGAGGCGGCGCTTCAGGGCCTGCCCGCCATTGCGCTGTCACAGTTCTTTGGCCCGCGCAACTATGGCCGCGAAGATCCCTTCGAAATCGCCCAGACCCACGGCGCCGAGGTGGTCCGCCGCATCCTCGCCGCCTGGCCCCAGGAACGGCCCGACTACCGCCTGTTCTTCAACGTGAACTTTCCGCCGGTACCTGCCGCCGAGGTCAAGGGAACCAAGGTCGTCCGCCAGGGTTTTCGCCAGGGCTCGCGCTATGCGGTCGAACCGCATCTGTCACCCTCGGGCAAGCGCTTCCTCTGGATCAAGGGCGGCGACCAGCAGGCGCGTACCGCGCCCGGCACCGATGCCGCCGTCAATCTCGACGGCTATATCTCGGTCACGCCCATGCGCGCGGACCTGACCGCCGAAGACACGTTGGAGGCATTGCAGGCCACCCTATGAGCGGACCCGACGCCGAAACCAAAATGCAGTTCCTGTTCGCGCTCCGGTCGAAGGGCGTGACCGACCGGCGGGTGCTGGCGGCGATGGAAGAGGTCGATCGCGGCCTTTTCGTGCGCGGCCTCTTCGCCGAACGCGCCTACGAGGACATGCCGCTGCCCATTGCCTGCGGTCAGACCATCAGCCAGCCCTCGGTTGTCGGGCTGATGACCCAGGCGCTCGAGGTGCATCCGCGCGACAAGGTGCTCGAGGTCGGTACCGGCTCGGGCTATCAGGCCGCGATCTTGGCCAAGCTGGCGCGCCGGGTCTATACCGTCGACCGCCACGCCCGCCTGGTGCGCGAGGCGCAGACCCTGTTCCAACGCCTGCAACTGGTCAATATCACCACGATGACCGCCGATGGTTCCTTTGGCCTGTCCGACCAGGCCCCCTTTGACCGCATCATCGTCACCGCCGCTGCCGAGGATGCGCCTGGCCCGCTCTTGGCGCAACTCAAGATCGGCGGTATCATGGTTTTGCCCGTCGGCCAGTCGGATACGGTGCAGACCCTGATCCGGGTCCGTCGCCACGAGACTGGATTTGACTATGACGAATTGCGCCCGGTCCGTTTCGTGCCGC
Organism: Ruegeria marisflavi; assembly: GCF_025673445.1. NCBI lineage: Bacteria > Pseudomonadati > Pseudomonadota > Alphaproteobacteria > Rhodobacterales > Roseobacteraceae > Ruegeria > Ruegeria marisflavi. The sequence continues at coordinate 47,611 of NZ_JAOVQN010000019.1, read as the reverse complement.
TGCTCGAAGGGCTGGGCAAGGATGGCTGAGACGCCCGGGCCCTGTCGCCCGGACCCTGTTGATTGACGCGAACCCCCGGACCACATGGGGGGCAGCATTGAGGATTATGAGATGCGTGTTTCGTTCCGAACCCTGACCAGACCCACCCTGGCCTGTGCCGCGCTGGCGCTGCTTGCTGCCTGCGAAGGGCCGCTCGACTATGATCTGCGGGGCCAGATTGGCGCCTTCAACACCACCGAGGCCGCACAGGCGGCCAAGACCGCGCCACGCCCGCGCCCGGACGAGCGCGGGGTGATCTCCTACCCCAACTACCAGGTGGCGGTTGCCCGGCGTGGCGATTCCGTGACCGCGCTCGCCGACCGGGTCGGTTTGCCTGCCGCTGAACTGGCGCGGTTCAACGGGCTGCAACCGGGCGATGGCCTGCGCGAGGGAGAGGTGCTGGCCCTGCCGCGTCGCGTGGCCGAACCAACAGGGCAGGGCGGCAATGTCGATATAGCGGCCCTTGCCGGCAGCGCCATCGATCGGGCGCCGGATACGACGCCGGTCCAGACCACCACGCTGGAACCCGCCAAACCTGCCGCTGCCAAACCCAGCGGTCCGGAACCGGTCCGGCACAAGGTGGCGCGCGGCGAGACCGCCTATACCATCTCGCGCCTCTACCAGGTGCCGGTCAACGCGCTGGCCGAATGGAACGGGCTCGGCTCCGATTTTGCCATCCGCGAGGGACAGTACCTGCTGATCCCGGTCAAGGACCAGCCGGCGCCAAAACAACAGGCAGCGGCTCCTGCCGCCGTCGCGGCCGCCACAACTGCGCCCGGCGCCGGGTCGCCCACTCCCACACCACCTTCGGCCACAAAACCTTTGCCCGACGAGAAAGTTGCTGCCGTCGCGCCTGCCGCTCCGGATGTGTCCGTGGGGCAACCCACAGCCAGCAGCAAAGCCCAGCTGGCCTTTCCGGTCAAAGGCAAGATCGTGCGACCCTATGACAAGGGCAAGAACGAAGGGATCGATATCGCGGGCGCCCCGGGCAGCGCCGTCAACGCCGCCGAAGGTGGCACCGTCGCCGCGATCACGGCGGATGCCGATCAGGTGCCGATAGTGGTGATCCGGCATGCCGACAACCTGCTGACCGTCTATGCCAATGTTGACGGCATCGAGGTGAACAAGGGCGACACCGTGAAACGGGGTCAGAAAATCGCCCGGCTGCGCGAGGGCGACAATGCCTATGTGCATTTCGAAGTGCGCAAGGGCTTCGACAGTTTCGACCCCGAACCCTATCTGAAGTAAATGTACGGGCCTTGCGGCCCGTGCCTCCGGCAGGAGTATTTTTGACCAGAAAGAAGCTGCAACGGTGCCCGTCTTCACTTCGCCGGAAGTACTCCGGCGGGCGTCGCAGGACGGGGGGCAGCGCCCCAGCCCCCGCTCAAGGTTGGTAATCGGCCAGGGTCTTGCCAGGCTCGTCGCGGAACAGTTCCGGCAATGGGGCAACCGCCTCGATCAGGTCGATGCGGAACACCCGAAACCCCTCACGCAGCTCGCACCAGGCGGTCAGGGTCCAGACCCGTCCCCAATATTCCATATGCAGCGGCCGCACCACGCGCTCGGTCAGTTCCCCGTCGATGCGGCGATAGCTCAGCCGCAGCTTTTGGCGTGCCTTGATCGCGGCCCGGATCGGCGGCATATGCGCCAGGCCGCGCGCGGCGTCGGCAAAGGGGTAGACGGCGAATTTCCAGGCATCGGCCTCGGCAATGGTGCGGATGGGCAGCACCGCGTCGATCTTGTCGGCCAGCGTTTGCGCCGCCGCCTTCAATTCCGGATCTGCCGCCTCTGCCACGATCGCCATACCGAGGTTCAGCGCCTCCAGCTCGGTGGGGGTCAGGTTCAGCGGCGGCAGGGTGATCTGCTCGCGCACCATGTAACCCACGCCGCGCTCGCCCTCGACCGGGATGCCCGAGGCGGCCAGCGTGTCCATGTCGCGATAGATGGTGCGGACCGACACTTCCAGCCGGTCCGCGATATCCTGCGCGCGGTGCAGCTTGCCGTCGCGCAGGATGCCGATGATATCGAACAGGCGGTCGCTACGGCGCATGACCCGTCCTTTCGCATCCGCAGATTACATCCGCCAGTGCACCGCCTCGTGCCGCATGCTCAGACTGTCGGGGGCAATCGCGGCCATCAACGCCGCCGCGCAATCCGCCGTTTCGAAGGCGCGCGCGGCCGCCTCGGCCGCCGCCGCATCGGTCCAGACCACACAGTCGGTCCAGCGCCCGTCGACCCCCCGACTCAGCCTGCGGTGAAGAAAGCCGGGCAGGGCGCGCACAAAGTCTTCGGTCTGCTGGCTCAGTTCCACAAAACGCGTGGCGCTGACATCGGGGTTCAGCGCGAAGGTGACGATCTCGACGGTCTCGGTCATGGGATATCCTTCTGTCCATGTTGCGATGCTCCCGTGATATCCACCGTCAACTGACACAAACCTGTCAGGAGGATCAAGCCCCCCCGGCAAAATCGCAAATTTCGCCCCGATCGCGGCACGCGCGGCACCGCGCCCTCTTTGCCGTCACCCGCGCCCGCGCTAGACCCGGGATCAGAGACATGCCCGGAGGCGCGCCCGCGCGTCCGATGACGACAAAGGAGACGATCCATGCTCAACAATATCGGCCTTCCCGGCCTTCTGCTCATCGCCGTCGTGGTCCTCGTGCTGTTTGGCCGCGGCAAGATCAGCTCGCTCATGGGCGAGGTCGGCAAGGGCATCACCGCCTTCAAGAAGGGTGTCAGCGACGGCACCAAGGAGCTTGAGGAAGACGTGGCCCAGACTGCCAAGGACGTCTCGCCCGAGACCGACAAGGACAAGGCGTAACCGCATATGTTCGATCTGGGCTGGAGCGAGCTTCTGGTGATCGGCGTCGTGGCGCTGATCGTCGTGGGGCCCAAGGACCTGCCCGTGCTGTTTCGCAACGTCGGTCGCTGGGTCGGCAAGGCCCGCGGGCTGGCGCGTGAATTCAGCCGGGCGATGAACGATGCCGCCGACGAGGCCGGGGTCAAGGAGATCTCCAAGGGGCTCAAGGCCGCCACCAACCCGGTGGATTCGGCGCTCGACGGGGTGCGCAAGGCCGCCAGCGATCTGCGCACCGGCGTGGACCCGACCAAATACGACCCCGGCACCGAGACCGGCAAACTGGCGACCGAGCGGGCCGAGCAGGCCAAGAAGATCCAGGCCGCCACCGCCCGCGCCGCCGCGGAACGGCGCCTGCGCGAGGCCACGGCCGAGCTTGAAAAGGCTCAGGAAGCCGAGGCCGCGCTGAAACCCGGAACCGAGACATGAGCAAGACAGACGAGATCGACGACACGTCCGCCCCGCTGATCGAACACCTGGCCGAGCTGCGCACCCGGCTGATCCGTGCGGTGATCGCCTTTATCGTCGGGATCGTGCTGGCCTTTGTCGTGGCCGAGCCGATCCTGCAATTCCTGCTGGCGCCGATCGAGGCGACGCTGCGCGAGCTGGGCGACCCGTCACCGACGCTGCAATACACCTCGCCGCAGGAATACCTGTTCACATTGTTCCGCATTTCGATGGTGTTCGGTTTCGCACTGGCCTTTCCGGTGATCGGCTACCAGCTCTGGCGCTTTGTCGCGCCGGGGCTCTACCGGTCGGAAAAGGGCGCGTTCCTGCCCTTCATGATCGCCTCGCCCTTCATGTTCCTCTTGGGTGCGGCCTTCGCGCAATTCGTGGTCACGCCGCTGGCGATGCAGTTCTTCCTGGGCTTTGCCGATGTCAGCTCGATCTTTGCCAACCTGTTGTCGGGGGCGGCGGGGGACGTGCCAGCAGACGTGGCGGTGGTTCCCGAAACCTCCGATGGGGTCAGGATCACCTTCTTCGGCAAGGTCAACGAATCGCTCGACATCACGCTCAAGTTCATCATGGCCTTTGGTCTCTGCTTCCAGCTTCCGGTTCTGCTGACCCTGATGGGCAAGGCCGGTCTGGTCAGCGCCGAGGGGCTGGGCAGCGTGCGCAAATACGCCGTCGTGGCGATCCTGGTGCTGGCGGCCCTGGTGACCCCGCCGGACGTGGTGACCCAGCTCATCCTCTTCGTGGTGGTCTACGGGCTTTACGAGATCTCGATCTTTCTGGTGGCCCGGGTCGAAAAGAAACGCGAGGCTCAGTTGCGCGCCGACGGCTATTATGACGACGAACAGGAATTCGACGATCCGCTGATGGCCGAGTTCGACGAGGAAGAGAGCAAGTAGGCGTCAGGCGTCTGGAGATGACCAAAGGGCGCGCCGATATCGGCGCGCCCTTTTACGTCCGGGGTCTGGAGGGCGCCTCTGCCTGCGGTCCGGTGTCCCCCAAGCGCCCCGCCAGCCACCAGGTCTGCATCGGTCCGACCCCATCGATGTGGATTTGCCCCCGTGGCACGAACCCATAGCGTCCCGCCAGTTGGTCACGCACTGGCTTTGTCGCCTGTATGCGTCCCGGCTCGCCATGGCTTTCCATGCGGCTGGCGATATTCACCGTTTCGCCCCAGATGTCATAGAACAGCTTCTGGTGGCCGATCACACCGGCCACCGCCGGCCCGGCATGCAGGCCGATCCGGATGTCCACACCACCGGCAAAGGTCCGGGCGACATCCAGCATATCCAGCGCCATTTCCGCGACCCTGTGCACCGGATCGTCGCAGGCCTCCGGCGCGCCTGCCGCCACCATATAGGAATCGCCGATCGTTTTGATCTTTTCCAGCCCGTGCCGTTGCGCCAGTTCGTCGAAGACCGAGAACAGGCCATTGAGAAAATTGACGATCTCCTCCGGCGTCATCTTTGCGGCCCGCGGGGTAAAGCCCGCGATATCGGCAAACAGGATCGCCACCAGCGGCAGGCTGTCCGCGATTGTCTGGGTCGGATCGTCCTTGAGCCGGGCGGCGATCTGCTCGGGCAAAAGGTTGCGCAGCAACCTCTCGGACCGCGCGTGTTCGGTGGCCAGCTCCGCCCGTTGTGCCTCGACCTTTGCATAAAGCTCCCCCAGCCGCTGGCTGGTCGCGTTCACATTGCGGGCCAGATCCCCCAACTCGTCCCGGTTGGGAACCGTGACCCGCACATCGAACCGGCCGCCCGCGATGGCGTTCAGGGTCCGGCCAATCCGCCGGACCGGCCAGATCAGCGACCCGGAAATTGCATAGCCAAGCAGAAAGGCCACGCCAATCGCCACCAGGGCCGAGGCGATGACCATCTCGCGCGAGGCCTCATAGGCCAGCGCCGTCGATTTCGCCGTTTCGGCCATTTCCGCCTCGATTACCTGTACCTTGGAATAGGCGCCCCGCTGCATCCGCAGCGCGATGGGCAAAAAGGTCTGGCGCGCGATCGTGCCTGCCGACTTGTAATCCTTGCTCTCGCGCAAGGAGCCTGCGCGCCGGGCAATCTCCTGCAACCGCTTTGCGTTTGCCCGCTGCGCCGAGATTTCCGCATTGTCCGGCAGTCCGGCAGTCCGGCGCGTCCGATCGTCCTGAGCCCCTGACCGGTGTGAAAGACGAGGTTGTTGGTGCCTTCGACCAGAAGAAAGGAGGTGTTGATAAAGAACCCGCTGGCGTTCTGCTGCTGCACATCGTTTGGGTCGATGGCTATCGCCGTGGCCAGGGTCACCAGATCGCTCAGATACAGGTATTGATCGTTGAAAAAGGCGATGCGCGCCTGATCGCGCAACAATCTCTCGGTTCTGTCGTTCGCCTGCCGCAGAGTCTCCAACCCGATCCAGGCCAGCCCGGCCATCAACAAAGTGACACCCAGAAAGGCCGACAGCAGCTTCAGCCGGATCGAAACCGACAGACCGGCAATCGAACGAACCAGGATGTTCGGCCGGGTTGTCGTCTCGTCCACGTGGTGATCTGGTGATTGCGGCAACGTCCGCCTCCCCAAAGCCCTGCCACTTCAACTAATCGCACCGACAGAGCTGAGACAAACGTCTGAGGCAGACACGCAAGGCCAAGTGGCTTTCCCGGTCTGGCGATCAAACCACAAACCCCAAGAGGCGCACGGGCCGCCTCAGACCAGACCGAACCGCACAAGCAGTGCCCAGAGCAGCGGCAGCAGCAGCGCGGTGGCCACCGCGTTCAATCCCATGGCCAGCCCCGAAAACGCGCCCGCCGTTTCGTTCACCTGCAAGGCGCGCGCGGTGCCGATGCCGTGGCTGGCCGTGCCCATCGCCAAGCCGCGCGCCTGCCAGTCGCGGATGCCCAGCAGGTTCAGCAGCATTGGCCCGAACATGGCCCCGAAGATCCCGGTCACGATCACCAGCACCGCCGTCAGCGAGGGCAGCCCGCCCAGTTCCTCGGCAATGGCCATCGCCACCGGCGCCGTCACCGATTTGGGTGCGACCGAGGCCAGCAGCGTCTCCGATCCGCCCATCAGCCGGGTCACCGCGACCGCCGTCAAAATCGCGGTCAGCGACCCGCACAAAAGGCTGACCGTGATCGCCAGCGCCGAGCGCCGGACCCGGTGCCATTGACGGTAGAGCGGCACGGCAAGCGCCACGGTCGCGGGACCCAGCAGGAAATGCACGAATTGCGCGCCCTGGAAGTAGGTGCCGTAATCCGTCCCCGTCAACACCAGTACAGCCACCACGATCAGCACCGCGCCCAGCACCGGGTTCAGGAACGGGCTGCGGCCCCCCCGCTCGAACAGCCAGCTTGCCGCCTGAAAGGCGACCAGCGTCAGCGTCAGATGAAACAGCGGCGAGGCGCTGAGATAGACCCAGGTTTCGGCCAGACTATCCATCTCTCGGCTCTCTCCGGCCCAGCCAGCGCATCAACAGGCCGGTGACCGCGATGGTGGCCAGCGTGCTGACGACAAGCGCCACGCCCAGCGGCACCAGCGCCTCGCCCAAGAGCCGGAAATGCAGCATCACCCCGGTCCCGGCAGGCACGAACAGCAGCGACATCGCCCGCAGCAATCCGCCCGCCGTCTGTTCCAGCGCCTCGGGCACCTCGCCCCGGATCATCAGCAGCGCGAACAGCGCCAGCATGCCCAGAACCGGACCCGGCACCGGTAGGCCCAGCGCGCCCACCGTCAGTTCCCCGGCCAGCTGGCACACCAGTATCAATGTCAGAAACCCCAGCATCACGCCCTCCGCTTGCCCCGGACTTGCAGAGTGTAAGTGGGGTCCGCGCGGATCAAGCCGTCTCGCGCCTTGTCTGAGGCTGTACAAAACGGTCATTTCCCCCTCTGGAACAGGTACAAAACGGTCAATCCGGCCCTTGCCGCGCCGCCGCGAACATGGTTTCTGTGCCCGACCGCAGGGAGGAGAGACATGGACAACGACGCGCTCAACCGTATTTCCGAGGCCCTCGAACGCATGGCGCCCGCCCCCCTGCGCGCCCCCGATTTCGCCAGCGCGCCGGCCTTTGTCTGGCATGTCGGGCCGGAACGGCTGGAACCGGTGCGCGATGTCAGCCGGGTCGATCTCGACCTGCTGGTGGGCATCAACCGCTCGCGCGATACGCTCTTGGACAACACCCGCCGTTTCGCTGCCGGGTTCAAGGCCAACAATGCCCTTTTGTGGGGCGCGCGTGGCATGGGAAAATCGAGCCTGGTCAAGGCGGTGCACGGCACACTTCAGCCTGAATTCCCGGATCTGAAACTGGTCGAGCTTCAGCGCGAGGACCTGCCCTCGGTCGCGCGCCTGCTGAACCACCTGCGCAGCGCATCGCAACGTTTCATCCTGTTCTGCGACGATCTTTCGTTCAGCCATGACGACCAGCATTACAAGTCGCTCAAGGCGGTTCTGGACGGCGGGATCGAGGGGCGGCCCGAGAATGTGGTGTTCTATGCCACCTCCAACCGCCGCCATCTGATGCCCCGCGACATGATCGAAAATGAACGCTCCAGCGCCATCAACCCCTCTGAGGCGGTCGAGGAAAAGGTTTCGCTCTCCGACCGCTTCGGTCTCTGGCTTGGCTTCCATCCCTGCGATCAGGACGAATATCTTGCGATGATAGACCGCTATTGCGCTGCATATGGTGTGTCCGTCGCGCCCGATACCCTGCGGGCTGAGGCCATCGAATGGCAGGCGACGCGCGGCGCCCGGTCCGGGCGCGTTGCCTGGCAGTTCTTCGTCGATCTGGCCGGACGGCAGGGCGTCAGATTTGAATGAAACGCTTGGGCGTAAGTGTAGGATTATTCCGGTTTTTTGGAGCCAGTGAACGTCATTTTGAAATAAACGCTGCTTCGCTGACTCCAATAAATTATTAACCTGTACTCAGTTTAATTCGCTCAACAAACAAGAGTCAGAGACTTAGTTAAGAGGCGCTGGGTGCAAGTATTACTCCTAATGCTTGTAAGTGTAAGTCAAGCAGATCAATTTCTGTTAGGTTGCTGGAAAATCCAAGGATTATTTCGCAGACTGTTTCGCCATCAGCAATGGTTTAATGAGGTTCTCCTGTAGCTTCCACACCAACAACAATTTACTTAGTGGAGCTGCTTCCTCTTCCATTAGATGGCGCCATATTCTCAGCAATATGACTGATGTCCAAATCCTCAATCGCTTCAACTTGTTTGTCCGTCAGGTGTCAGCCGTCAAGTTGCCGCCGTTAGCACGCATATATTCCTTCCGCCGGTGATGGTGATAACTATTGTGGTTGTATGGATTTAGTCGAGGCAGTATACAGGTTGTTAAGTTACAGTTTCCCATGTCGGTGATACTGACTGCGACCGGATGAAGAGGGGCGTGTCCATGAAAATAGTTATCGGACTTATCTTCATTCTAGTTTGGCTGTGCTTTTGTTATTGGGTTTTGAGAGGGGCGATTGTGCCGGATGCAATCGAGCCTTTGGTTCTGGGTGTGATGACGATGATACTGCTTCGGTTTTACAAGTTTTTCTCCGGAAAGTTAAAGGATGGAGTATTAGATTGAGTGCATAACAAGACTTTGGCTTGAGTTGAGACTTTGGATTTTGGATTTTGGATTTTACATAATTTGTTAATGAAGCAAATGCGAAATATGGTTTTCATAGGGATGACTGTGAGGTAATTCGGTCGATCTTCATCAACTCTGTGCTACTTGCGTGCTTGTACCTTTGTCGACTTTGTTTGCTCTCGCCTTACATTGTGCACTCTCGGTCCGCGTTACCTGGCAGTTCTTCGTCGATCCGGCCGGACGGCAGGGCGTGGCGATCTGATCCGGTCCGGTTGATCGGTAACCGACACTGTGGCAGACTGAACCAACCTCTCTTGAGGGGGGGAGGGATTTTATGCTCAGACTTGTCTTTGCCCTGTTTTTCAGCCTGTTGCCCGCCGTTCTTTGGGCAGAGAAGGTGGCCCTGGTCATCGGCAACGCATCTTATCAGAACGTGGCGCCGCTGGCCAATCCCGGCCGCGATGCTGAGGCTGTCTCGGCGGCGCTGAGCAAGCAGGGGTTCGACGTGGTCAAGGCCACCGACCTGACCCGCAGCGCGCTCTACAACACCCTGCGCGACTTTCGCGACAGGGCCGACCGCGCCGATGTCGCCATGGTTTATTATGCCGGTCACGGTATCGAGGTGGGCGGCCAGAACTTCCTGATCCCGGTCGACGCGCGCCTTTCGGACGAGCGCGATGCCGACCTGGAAATGATCGGCATGGACGTGGTTTTGCGGCAGCTCTCGGGGGCGAAGAAGCTCAAGATGGTGGTGCTGGACGCCTGCCGCGACAATCCGTTTGTACAAAAGATGCAGCGCGAAAACCGTGGCCGCAACATAGGCCAGGGACTGGCCATCGTCTCGAACGCCGAGGCCGCCACCCTCATCGCCTATGCCGCCGCCGCAGGCGAGGTGACCCCCGATGGTCCCGCGGGCCATAATTCGCCTTTTACCTCGGCCTTTCTCAAGGCGCTGGATCTGCCACCGGCAGATGTGCGCATCCTGCTTGGTGCAGTGCGGGACGAGCTGAACCGTACCGTCCCCGGCGCGGTGCCGTTTGTCTATTCCTCACTTGGCGCCGAACAGGTGGTGATCAATCCCAACTCGACCAAACCTGAACCACCTGCGCCGGTGACCACGGAAAAACCCGTGGTTCATGACGAGGAGCAGATGCTGCGCGACTACGCCATGGCGGAATTTTCGGGCTCGGTCGAGGCCTGGGACGCGTTCCTTGAAACCCATGCCTCGCAGTCTTCGCAACTGCTGTATCTGCTGGCGCAGCGCACGCGCGCCCAGTTGGCGGGCCAGAAAATTGCGGCACTGCCACCACAGACCGGAACCGCCGAGCGTGCCACAGACCCCGCACCGGTGACTACTTCCGTTGCCCCGCCTGCGGGCGAACAGCAACAAGCCGCAGTCCAGATCCCGGCCATTCCTGTGCCCGAACCGCAACCCGCGCCCCAGCCGCAGGCTCCGGCGCTGAGCCGGGACGAGCTGAAGCGCGCCGTGCAAGCGGCGCTGAAGGATCGCGGCTGTTATCGCAGTTCGGTGGACGGCATCTGGGGGCGTGGCTCGCTGGCCGCGCTGGTCCGGTTCAACGAGGCGGCCGGAACCGACCTGCACCTTGACAGCAACGCCGACGCCGAAGTGTTCGCTGCGGTACTGAAAGTAGTCGAGCAGAGCGAAGAGGTGATCTGTGCCGCGGCCCAGCCGACGCCAAAACCGGCGCGGAAAACGACAACGGCGCGCAAACCGTCGACCACGTCAACGGCGACGGTCCAACAAGCGGCGCCCGACCCAACGCCGCCAAAACCCGCGGTCAAATCCGGTGCACCGACCTGCCGTCCGAAATACGGGACCCTCTACGGGTCGGACGGGTCGTTGTCGGTCGGCCTGCCAATCTGCCGCTAGGACAGCGACACCGCGCCGGACAGCAGGGTCAATTACAACACTGAAACGATCCGTCCGGCCTCGTCCGCGCAGGGAGTCAGGGACTCGCGGTTCTCACCGGGAAAGAAACGGGCGCGCAGCGCGGTTGGCATTGGCGCGGGCTCTACGATCCGAACTCTCGGCCCGGTCCGCTCGGTCTCGGCGGCCCAGCTGCGGGCCAGCGCCATCTGCGCCGCCTTGGTGGCGCCATAAGCGCCAAAGAACTTCTGGCCCGCGCGCGGATCGTCGAAAAACACCGCCTGACCGGTCTCTCCCAACAGGGGCGCGACATAGGGGATCAGAACCGACGTGGCGGTCGCGTTCACTGCGATCGATTTGGTCCAGTCCTTGGCATCGACAAAATTCGCAGGGCTCAATGGCGCGGCATGGATGGCCGTGTGCAGCCACAGATCCAGCCGCCCCCAACGGTCGTGGATGCCCCGGCACAGCGTCGCCATCGCGGCCGGGTCAGTGACGTCCATCGGTGCCAGCGTTGCACTGCCGCCCCGCGCGCGAATACGGTCGTCCAGTTCTTCCAGCGCGCCGGTGGTGCGGGCCACCGCCACGATATGATGGGTGGGTGCCAGCGCTTCGGCCAGCGCGGCGCCCAGACCGCGCGAGGCGCCGGTGATCAGGGCCAGTTTGGTATCTTGTGTCATGCGTGCGGTTTGACCGCGCCGCGCCCGCCCGTCAAGAGCGTTCAGCTGCCGGGGATGGCAAGCCGCCGGGTCTGGCCACCATGCCGCAGCATCAGACCCTCGTCATCAATGGCGAGGATCTCGCCCGCGCGCAGCTTGTCGCCGGGCGCCACCTGCTCGACCTTGCCGCCTGGCAGGCGCACCAGGGCGCGCATGTCGTCGGTGGGGCCAAAGATGCCCAGGACCGTCAACGCGTTCTTCTGAATATCGGCGGCCTGAGTTGCCGCCGAACTGACCTTGCTGTTCGCCATCGATTCGCCTGTTTGTCTGCTTTGCCCCGGCGCCTAACAGGCAGGGCGGGCAGGGGCCAGAGGCAACCCTCTTATGAGCAGGAAGCCGCCGCGCCCTGAGGGTTACTCGGCGGCTTTGAGTTCGAAACCCTTGTCGATCATGTCGGACGGCGTGACCGGGTATTCGCCCGAGAAGCAGGCGTCGCAATATTGCGGGCAAGCCTTGTCGCGGCCCTTGCTCTCACCCACGGCGCGGTAAAGCCCGTCGAGCGAGATGAATTTCAGGCTGTCGACCCCCAGATGCACGCGCATCTCGTCCTCGGTCATGGTGGCGGCCAGCAGTTTTTCGCGTTCGGGCGTGTCGACACCATAGAAACAGGGCCAGGCGGTGGGCGGGCTGGCGATGCGGAAATGCACCTCCTTGGCGCCAGCGTCCAGGATCATGTCCTTGATCTTGCGGCTGGTGGTACCGCGCACCACCGAATCGTCGACCAGGATCACCCGCTTGCCCCGGATCAGCGCCCGGTTCACGTTCAGCTTCAGCCGCACGCCCATGTTACGGATCTGCTCGGTCGGTTCGATAAAGGTGCGGCCCATATACTGGTTGCGGATGATCCCCATCGCATAGGGAATGCCGCTTTCCAGCGAGAAGCCGATCGCCGCCGGGGTGCCGCTGTCGGGCACCGGGCAGACCAGATCGGCCTCGACCGGGCTTTCCTTGGCCAGTTCGCGGCCGATCGCCTCGCGCGTTTCATAGACACTGCGCCCGCCCAGGATCGAATCGGGGCGGGAGAAATAGACATGTTCGAAGATGCAGAACTTGGACGGCTGCGGGCGGAAGGGGAAATGGCTCTGCACCCCGTCCTCGGCGGTGATCACCACCATCTCGCCCGGTTCGATCTCGCGGATGAACTCGGCGCCGATGATATCCAGCGCACAGGTTTCCGAGGACAGCACCCAGCCGTCGCCGATCCGACCCAGCACAAGCGGCCGCACGCCCAGCGGGTCGCGCACGCCAATGAGCTTGGTGCGCGTCATCGCGACAACCGAAAACGCGCCCTCGACCCGGCGCAGCGCATCCTCCATTCGCTCGGGGATGTTGCGCTGCAAGGAGCGGGCCATCAGGTGGATGATGCATTCGCTGTCCGACGAGGACTGAAAGATCGAACCGCGCTCGATCAGTTCCCGTCGTAAAGCATTGGCATTGGTGATGTTGCCGTTATGGGCAATCGCCGCGCCGCCCATGGCAAACTCGCCAAAGAACGGCTGCACGTCACGGATCTGGGTCTGCCCCTTGGACCCGGCGGTGGAATAGCGCACATGCCCGATGCCCAGCGGGCCGGGCAGGGTCTCCATCACCGTGGTCGAGGTGAAGTTGTCGCGGACATAGCCAAAGCGGCGGGCCGAGTTGAACCCCTGGACCGGGTCATGGGTGACGATGCCGCCCGCCTCTTGTCCCCGGTGTTGCAGGGCATGCAGGCCAAGCGCCACGAAACTGGCGGCGTCCTGGACACCGATCACCCCGAATATCCCGCATTCCTCGCGCAGTTTGTCGTCGTCAAAGGGATGGGCAATGGGAAAGCGCGGGGCGGGCGTCTGCGGGCTTTGCACGGGGGCAGCTCCGATTCCGTTTCAGGTCAGGCCACCACATAATGCCTCAAACCCCGGCTGTCACGAAAGGATCATGAATTCTTTTGCCGCACCCGCATCTTTCAGGCCGCCAGATCGGCCCCCAGCTTACCATCGGCCATCATCATCAAGAGTGCACGGGCCTGCCCGTAGTTCAGGCGCTTGTAATGGGGCTCGCCATCCGTACCGGGGCAGAGGATGCGAAGACCAGTCTGCGCCCAGACCAGTTCCTCGGTCGTAAAACGTGGCGCATAGGTACGCACCTGAGCGGGTTCAATACGGCGCGCTCCTTTAAACCCGGCCAGCGCGCCAGCCGGAACCAACACTGTCGGCAAGCCGAACAGGCGTCGGCAATCCCGACCGCCTACCGCCAGATACTGGCCTTCGGTCAGGAGCAGGTTCGAACAGGCGCCAAACGTTCCACCAGGCACATGCCAAAGCGGCGTGTCTTCTTGGTCGCGGCTTTCAATGGCCAGCACCGCGCGAAAACCGCCATCACCTGTGGCAACGCGGTCTCCGGCCCGCAGCTGTTCGACCGGCGCCCAGCCTTGTGTGGTTTCAAGCAGGGTGCCGCTGGTCATCCCAGCAAGGGGGAGGTCAACCGGGGCGAATCTGGCAAAAGCGGTATGGTGGGAAAGCAGCATCTGGTGTCCTCCTGTCGCTGACGTCTGTTCTGGACTGCTCTGAGGATGGCTGCATAACTCCGCCGAATTTTCGACATGATTGCGGCCAAATCAAAGTACCGTTTCCTCTTTGCGGACAGAGCCCGGACCCGAAAGGGTATTCCAGGATATCAGCGAACGCGGCGCAAGGGTTTGTTAACCAAGAAAAAACCCGCGCAAACCATTGCGCGGGTCGAATCGGTTCGGTTGGGGGAGTGGATTACTTGGAGCAGGTACCCACTAGGTTCTCGTATTGCTGGGTGATCCAGCCCAGGGCCTGCTCGGGGTTCTGTTCCTCGATCTTGCCAGTCATCTGGGCAAAGACCTGCGCCGAGCGGCTCTCGTCGACGATGGTGAAACTCTGACCGGTCATAACGGTGTCATAGACAAAGAAAGCAATCGCCACGAGCAGCACGCCGCGCGCCACGCCAAAGATGAACCCCAACCCTTGATCCAGCCCGCCAAGCGCCGAGCGTTGCACCAGCGAGGAGAACAGCGGGGTAAAGAAACTCACGATCACCAACGCGACTGCAAACACCGCCGCAAAGGCTGCAATGACCGACAATTCGCAGCTGTCGGTTAAGAACTCGCCGATGACCGGTAGTTCCCGGATCAGCGGCATCGCCTTGGGTGCGAACAAAAAGGCCAGAACAGCCGCCGCGACCCAGCCTGCGATTGCCATAACCTCGCGCATGAACCCACGCGCATAGGCCAGCAGAGCGGACAAAACGATGATCAGGGCCACGACCCCGTCGATGATGGTGAAACCTTCCATGGCCCTCGCCTGTTTGCTCCTTGGTGCCCGCTGGGGGCAATTCTATCCCGCCCCGAAGAACTCGCCGACGAATCCCACCAGATCCGACGGTCGTTTCAGCGCGATATCCGTCCCGGCGGCGGTCTTGCCGCCCGCCGGGGCGATGGCAGAGGTGAAACCAAGTTTTTGCGCTTCTTTCAACCTGTTTTCGGTCTGGCTGGCCGGACGCAGGGCGCCAGAGAGGGAAATTTCGCCGAAAACTACCGTATCGGCGGGCAGCGCCTGGTCCTCGCGCGCACTGAGAAGTGCCGCGGCCACCGCCAGATCGGCAGCGGGTTCCGAGATCTTCAGCCCGCCCGCCACGTTCAGATAGACGTCGAGCCCAGCAAAGGGGATGCCGCAGCGCGCCTCGAGCACGGCGAGGATCATCGCCAGCCGCCCGCCATCCCAACCCACCACGGTACGGCGCGGCTGGCTGTGGGGCGAGGGGGCGACAAGGGCCTGCAACTCGACCAGCACGGGGCGGGTACCCTCGATCCCGGCAAAGACCACCGAGCCGGGGCTGGGCGTGCCACGCTCGCTGAGGAACAGGGCAGAGGGGTTGGTAACCTCCGCCAGGCCCGCGCCGGTCATTTCGAACACGCCGATCTCGTCCGCGGCGCCGAACCGGTTCTTGACGCTGCGCAGGATGCGGAACTGATGGCCGCGCTCACCCTCGAAATACAGGACGGTGTCGACCATGTGTTCGACCACACGGGGGCCGGCGATCTGGCCGTCCTTGGTGACATGGCCCACCATGATCACCGAAATGCCGGTGCGCTTGGCGAATGTGGTCAATTCATGCGCCGAGGCGCGCACCTGGCTGACGCTGCCCGGCGCGCTGTCCACATTGTCGGCCCACATGGTCTGGATCGAATCGATGATGACCAGACCCGGCTTCTCGGCCTCGAGCGTGGTGAGGATGTCGCGCAGGTTGGTTTCGGCGGCCAGTTGCACCGGCGCATCCGCCAGGCCCAGCCGACGCGCGCGCATGCGCACCTGGGCGCTGGCCTCTTCGCCCGAGACATAGAGGGTTTTCAGGCCCTTGCGGGCAAAGGCGGCAGCGGCCTGCAACAAAAGCGTCGATTTGCCGATACCCGGATCGCCGCCCACCAGGATCGCCGAGGCGGGCACCAGACCGCCGCCCAGTACCCGGTCAAGCTCGTCTATCCCCGAGCACGCGCGCGGCGGCGGGGTCTCGTCCGAGGCCAGATCGGTAAGCGTAACGGCCCGGCCCCGCTTGGCGCCCAGCGATGTCTTGGCCGGGCCGACCGACAGGCCCGCATACTGGCCGATGGTGTTCCATTCGCCGCAGTCTTCGCAACGGCCCGACCATTTGGTGAAGGACGCCCCGCAGGCGGAGCAGGAGAAAGAGGGTTTTGCCATATGCGCTTAGTGCCCTGTCTTTGGCGACACCTCAAGAGTGGAGCGCTCCCGCCCCCCTCGGGCGCCCCTGGCGGGACGCCTGCGGGCGTTGGGCCGGGCGCCGCTGGCGCGGCGGTGTCTTGCGAGGCTCTGCCTCGCGCTCCGGGATATTTGGAGCAAGAGGAAGGGGTTATGGTGCCTTTTGCCGCTGGCGTTCGGTCAGCAGGCCCAGTGTGATGGACGTCAGGATGCAGCCGGTGAACAGGTAGAGGCCCCAGGCGACCTCTATGGTGGCATAGGAAATGCCCTTGGCCAGGGTAATGTAGAGCGCGATGAGGAAGATATCGGCCATGGCGAGCTTGCCCAGGATATGCAGGGCGGGTTGGGCACGCGGATCGAGCAGGTTCCACTGGATCAGGGCGGTGCCGATGGTCTTGAGATAGGGGGCGAAGAGGGCGAATGCGGTGACGATCAGGGCCAGCGCCACATCCGAGGCCCAGAGGCTTTGCAGCCCGGTGATCACGCTGATCTCAGAGAGGCCGAAGATCGGCAGCAGCCCCGCCCGCATCAGCGGTGCGAACCAGGCAATGGGGTAGAGGACCAGCAGCGAGAGGGTGGCGAGGCGGAGGATCATCGGAATGTCTCATTGTTTGCGATAACCGACCTAATCAGCCATCCACATGGCCACAAGCCTTGAGCGGTGTGAAACCTGCTATGATGAACGGGGAAAAGAGGAGGTGGGCATGTCAGATTTTGTGTCGTTTCGGTCGGTGGTCGATCCGTCAGATTGTGATTTTCTGGGCCATATGAATGTCTCGCGTTATTTCGCGGCCTGTTCGGATGCAGTTTTTGCGGCCCAGTCGGAAATGGGGCTGACCGCCGACGATATGCGCAGCGGCCGGCGCCTGTCCTTTGCCGTGGTCCATGCCGACAGCAATTTCCTGGCCGAACTGGCCGCCGGAGACGCAATATTCATGCGCACCAGCGTGGTCGATTTCGGCGGCAAGTCCCTGACCTTCCGGCATCGGCTGTTCCGGGCGGCCGATGGAAAAGAGGCGTTTCACACGCTGTTCAAATGCGTGCTGCTCAACCTCGAAACCCGGCGCGCCGAAACCCTGCCCGAGGAGGTGCGCGGCAAGGCGTTGGAATGGGTGGAGGAGGGGTTTACCGGCATGCCGGGCGTTTAGCGCGTCTTGCAGCGTCAGCGCACCGCCTCGATCGGCCCTTCTGCACGGCCATGGATGAACTGGTCCAGGTAAGGATCACCGCTGTCGTCCATCTGCGCCACCGGACCGGTCCATTGAATCACGCCGCCATGCAGCATCGCCACGTTGTCGGCAATCGCGCGGACGCTGGTCATGTCATGGGTGATGGTCATCGCGGTGGCGCCCATCTCGGTCACGATCTCGCGGATCAGCTCGTTGATCACGCCGGCCATGATCGGATCGAGGCCCGTGGTGGGCTCGTCAAAGAAGATGATCTCGGGCTCGGCGGCGATGGCGCGCGCGAGGCCTACGCGTTTCTGCATGCCACCCGACAGCTCGGCGGGCAGCCGGTCGGCCACGTCCGGTTTCAGCCCGACGCGGCGCAGTTTCTCGATGGCGACGGCGCGGGCCTCGTCCACCGGACGTTTCAGCGAGCCGCGCAGCAGGCGAAAGGCCACGTTCTGCCACACGGGCAGCGAATCAAACAGGGCGCCGCCCTGGAACAGCATGCCAAAGCGGGCCAGAAAGGCGTCGCGGTCGCCGGTATCGGCGGCATCCTTGCCATCGACATAGATCTTGCCGCTGTCGGGCTTGATCAGCCCCAGCACACATTTCAGCGCCACCGACTTGCCGGTGCCCGACCCGCCGATGATTACCGTCGAGGTGCCGCGCGGCACCTCCAAGGTCATTCCCTGCAAAACGCGGTTGTCGCCAAACGCCTTGTGGACATTCTCCATTCGGATCATATCGAGAAGAACACCCCCGTGAGTACAAAGTTGGCGGCCAGGATCAGCACCGCCGCCGCCTCGACCGAGCCCTTGGTGGCGCGGCCCACGCCCTGGGCGCCACGGCCCGAATTCATACCATAGTAACAACCCATGACCGCCGCGATGACGCCGAACACCGCGCCCTTGACCAGCGACGAGACCACGTCGCGGGTTTCCAGGAAATCGACAGTGTTTTGCAGATAGGCGGCGGCGTTGAAGCCTAGATTCTGCACTGCCACCGTATAGCCGCCCATGATGCCGATGATATCGCCGATGCCGACCAGCATGGGCACCGTGATCAGCGCCGCCAGCACCCGGGGCGCGGTCAGGTATTTCATCGGATGGGTCGACAGCGTAACCAGCGCGTCGATCTGCTCGGTCACCTTCATCGTGGCGATCTCGGCCGCGATCGAGGAAGTGACGCGCGCCGCGATCATCAGCCCCACCAGCACCGGCCCCAGCTCGCGCACCATGCCGATGGCAACGATCTGCGGCACCACGGCCTCGGCGTTGAACCGGGCACCACCGGCATAGATCTGCAAGGCCAGCGCGCCACCGGTGAAGATCGCGGTCAGGCCCACCACCGGCAGCGACAACCAGCCGATGTTGAGCAGCGTCACGCCCAGTTCGCGAGGGTAATAGGGCGGGCGCAGGATGTGGCTGACCGCATCCAGGGTAAAGAGCGTCACGCGCCCGAAACTGGCCATGACGGACATCACCAGCCGCCCCAGCCGTGCCAACAGGTCTAGTGGGTTCATTCCGCGGCGCTTTCCGAGATCAGGCCGGGTTTGACGCGCAGCAGCTTGTCACGGATCGATTCGATCGCGCGTTCAGCCGCCTCGGCCCGCGCCAGATAGGTTCGCCGGTACCGCTGTCCCAGCGAAGTCAGAACCTCATATCCGATTGTGCCGGCCACCTCGGCCAGGTCGTCGACGGTTTGAAGCCGGTTGAGCATTTGCAGCGCGTCGGGTTCGTGATCCAGATCAGTAACATCGACGGTGATCAGATCCATTGAGACGCGCCCGACGACCCGGCAGGCGGTCTTGCCCGCATAAAGCTCGATCCCGTGCCCGAGCGCACGGTGCAGGCCATCGGCATATCCCGCCGCGACGGTCGCGATTCGGCTGGGCCGGGTGGCGGTCCAGGTGTTGGAATAGCCCACGGTCTCACCTTTGGCCACGTCGCGCACCTGGATCACAGGCAGGTCAAGCGTCACCACCGCCTTGGCCTCGTCAAACGGTTCACCGCCATAAAGCCCGACGCCCGGGCGACACATGTCAAAGTGATACTCAGGCCCCAGCAGGATGCCACCGGTGGCCGCGAGAGAACGGCGAACATCAATTCCGTTCGTCATCTCCTTGAAAAGACGAAGCTGTATCTGGTTCATCTCATGTCCCGGCTCATCTGCGCAGGCCAGATGCGACATGATCAGAACCGGTTTCTGGCCCAATGCGATCTCGCGTAGTTGCGCCCAGTCGTCGGGTTCCAGCCCCAAGCGGTTCATCCCGGTATCAAGCTGGATGCCAAACCCGTGGCCCGGCAGGCGCTCGACATGGCGCAGCATCTGATCGACCGAGTTGATCATCGGGGTCAGCGCATTGGCGCGCAGGGTGGCGGCATCGCCCTCCATATGCCCGGAAAAGACGCCGATCATCGGGCCGGGGCCAACCGCCTCGCGTACCGCCACGCCTTCCTCGGCGGCGGCGACAAAGAAGCTGCGCGCGCCCGCCTTGGCCAGATGGGCCGCGACGCGGCCCGCCCCCAGCCCATAGCCGTTTGCCTTGACCACGGCGGCGGTCTCGGACTTGGTGCGTGCGTCCAGCGCCCGCCAATTGTCGGCAAGCGCGTCGAGGTCGATGGTCAGATGTGCGGTGCTCATGTTCCGTTCATGCCATGGCAAGGCCAGAGGTCAAGGGAAAACACCCTGATCGTTGGCGGGTTTATGCGCATCATAAGCCGCTTCCAACTCCGATCGCAAAAAATCAGCGAACTTCAAAGGTGGAAACTTTGGCGCTCCGGTTCCGGGCAGCGGTTCAATCACCGTGTTCACATGCGGATCGTAGAAAAACGGGCAACTGTACCGTTCGCGACCTGACCGGTTGATCACCCGGTGCGGGGTCGACAAGAGCCGGCCGTTCGACATCCGATGCAACATGTCGCCGACATTGACCACGATGCTCCCCGGCAGGCGTGGCACATCCACCCAGTTGCCAGCAGGTGTCTTGACCTGCAAGCCGCCGACATCGTCCTGCACCAACAGGGTCAGGCAGCCGAAATCGGTATGCGGCGCCGAACCGTAAAGGTCCTCGGGGCTGGCCGCAGGCTGGGGCGGATAGTGCAGCAGGCGCAACCAGATGGTCGGGGTGTCAAAGGCGCGCATCACGCTTATATCCGTGACTTCAGCGGCTTGCAGGGCGATCTTCATCAGCCGATTGCCAAGGGCCGTCATCGCCCCGGCATAGGCTTCCAGCACCTCGCGGAACCCCTCCAGCTCGGGCCAGCGGTTCGGGCCTGACAGGTATTCCTCTGGCCGGGCGACCTTGTCTTCGCGCATCATCATGAAGCTGGCCGACTGGTTTGGCTTGGTCACCGTGGCGAGGGTGGAGTTCACATCGGTCGAGGTGTTGATCGGGATATAGCCGCGATGGCTGCGGTCCACGGCCACCGCCATTTTCCGCTCCATCGGCAGTGCGTGAAACCGGCGCGAGGCGTCGAACAGCGCCGCGATCAGGTCAGGGTCGATGCCATGCTCGGTGATATAGCCAAAGCCGGTGGTGCCATAGGCGGTGCGGAAATCGGCGGCGATCTCGGCGTCAGGGCGCTGGCCCAGCCGGATGACAGGGATTTCGGTGAATTCGGTCATGTCTTTCTCTTTTTGCTGGTCAGGGGGGACGGGCGTGCGAGACCCGTCGCTAACCGGCAAAGCGCTTGCGGCGGTGGCCGAAATGCCGGGCCAGGATCACCCGGCGCGGCAAGGGGGAAAGACGCAACATCATATGTCGATCAGTGACAAGCGGTCGGGTTCGCGTCAAGCCCCTTGCCAGCGCGCCGGCTTGGCGCTCAGATGCGGTGGATGGCCCTGCCTGACCCGATCATTGCCGGTGCGCTGTTTGCCGTGGCCCTGCTGGCCGGGGCGCTGAATGCCGTGGCGGGGGGCGCCACCTTTTTCACCTTTCCGGCGCTGATGGCGGTGGGCCTGCCGCCGATGGTCGCCAATGCCACCAATTTCGTGGCGCTGGTCCCCGGAAACCTCGCCGCGCTGCCCGCCTATCGGGCCGAACTGCGCGCCATCGGCCGCGCGCTCGGGCCGCTTCTGGCGGTCTGCGGCGCGGGCGGGGTGCTGGGCGCGCTGTTGCTGGTGGGGTTGGGTGGGGGCCTCTTCGAGCGTCTTGTGCCTTGGCTGATGGCCAGCGCCACCGCGCTCTTTGCCTTTGCCCCGCGCCTGCGCCGCTGGCTCGCCGCCCGGTCGCTGGGACAGGGGGCCGTCTGGGCGATGCTGTTTCTGTTCTCGGTCTATGGCGGTTATTTTGGCGCCGGACTGGGGCAGATCATGCTCGCCGCGCTGATCCTTGCCGGATACGAGGATTTCCACCTGGCCAACGCGGTCAAGAACGCGGTTATCGGCTGGATCAGCGTGCTGGCGGTGGCAATCTACGGCCTCAGCGCCGCCGTCGCCTGGCCCGAGGCGCTGGTGATGATGGCGGGCGCCACGCTGGGCGGGTATGGTGGCGGCACTCTGGCCCGGCACATCCCGCAGAGCCTGTTGCGGGGCGCGGTCATTGGCTTTGGTATCCTGTTGACCCTGTTCTATTTCCTGCGATCCTGACCTGACGCACGGTTCGGAGCCCGCGCATGGAAAATCTCAACACCATCGGTGTCATCCTGATCGTCAACTTCCTGGGCTGGATCACGCCGGGGCCGAACATGCTGGCGGTGATGAGTGCGTCACTCTCCCACGGGCGGGCACAAGGGCTGAGACTGGCGCTGGGTCTGTCGATCGGGGCAACGCTCTGGGCCGGGCTGGCCGTGGCCGGGGCGGCAACCCTGTTCGACCTGGTCCCAAGCACGATGCTGATGCTGAAACTTGTCGGTGCCGCTTATCTGATCTGGCTGGGCTGCAAATCCCTTGCCGCCGCCGCCCGGCGGCAAGAGGTGGTGGTGGCGGCAGAACCCGCCCCCGGTCGCGGTCTGCGCCAGGGTCTGATCGTCAGCCTGACCAACCCCAAGGTGGCGCTGTTCTGGGGCTCGGTGATGACCACGGCGGTCCCGGCAGGTGCGCCCGGCTGGTTCCTGGTTCTGATCGTCGCCTTCTGTGGTGTGCTGGCGATCTGCCTGCATTCGATTACCGCCACGGTGTTCTCCACCGGCCAGGCAATGCGCGTGTTTTCGCGTGCAAAACGCGCCATAACCACCTGTTTTGGAATGGTATTTATAGCGCTTGGCGGGGCGGTCGCCTGGTCAGTTCTGCGCCGGAGTTGAGTAGCAGGTCCGTAGGGTGGGCAGTCTTGCCCACCATTGCCAGTTCCCGGGAAATCTCCGTGCGTGCGGTGGGCAGAACTGCCCACCCTACAGCGGCCGACGCGCGACAGTTCAGTATCCTTCGATCTCGCCGCCCTGCTGCCAGGGCTTTACCAGGTTGCCAAAGCGGGTGAACTGCGCCTCGAACGACAGCTCGACCGTGCCGATCGGGCCGTGACGCTGCTTGCCCACGATCACCTCGGCCTTGCCATGTAGCCGCTCCATCGCGGTCTTCCACTCTTCCATCTTGTCCAGCTCGTGATCGCCGGGCTTCTCGCGTTCCTTGTAATACTCCTCACGGAACACGAACATCACCACGTCGGCATCCTGCTCGATCGAGCCCGATTCCCGCAGGTCGCTCAGCTGCGGCCGCTTGTCGTCGCGGTTCTCCACCTGACGGGAGAGCTGTGACAGCGCGATGACCGGGATGTTCAGCTCCTTGGCGATGGCCTTCATTCCCATCGAGATTTCGGCGATCTCGTTCACCCGGTTCTCGGCCATGCCCCGGCAAAGCTGGAGATAGTCGATCACCAACAGGTCCAGCCCATGCGTCCGCTTCAGCCGCCGCGCCCGGGCGGCAAGCTGGCTGATCGGCAGGGCGGGCGTGTCGTCGATGAACAGCGGACAGGCCTCCAGATCCTTGGCGGCGTTGACAAACCGGCGGAACTCGCCCTCGGTCATGTCGCCCTGCCGGATCTTGTGGCTGGAGATTTCCGAGGCCTCGGCCAGAACCCGGCCCGCCAGCTGCTCGGCGCTCATTTCCAGGCTGAAGAAGCCCACCACGCCGCCATCCACCGCGCCCTCGGTGCCGTCATGGCGCAATCCGCGTTTATACGCCTTGGCCACGTTGAACGCGATATTGGTTGCCAGCGAGGTTTTGCCCATCGACGGACGCCCGGCCAGGATGATCAGGTCGGACGGGTGCAACCCGCCCAGCTGCTTGTCCAGATCGACCAGCCCGGTCGAGATTCCGGCCATGCCGCCGCCGCGCTGATAGGCCTGGTTGGTAACATTGACCGCTTCGGTCACCGCCTTGAGAAAGCTCTTGAAACCGCTGTCGGTCTGGCCCTGCTCAGAAAGCTTGTAAAGCTTCTGTTCGGCCTCGACGATCTGCTCCTTGGGCTCGCTCGCCACATCGACGCGCGCCGCCTTGTCCGAGATGTCGCGGCCCAGCCGGATCAGCTCGCGCCGGATCGCCAGGTCATAGATCATCTGCGCATAGTCGCGCACGGCGAATGCGCTGATCGAGGCACCGGCAAGGTTGACCAGATAGGCCGCGCCACCCAGTTCCGCCAGCCCCGCATCCTCGGCCATGAAGGATTTCAGCGTCACAGGCGAGGCCAGTGCGTTCTTGGCGATCCGCGCCGCGGCCACCTCCCAGATGCGGGCATGCACCGGGTCATAGAAATGCTCGGACCCGATGATGTTGGCGACCCGGTCGTAAAGGTCGTTGTTGGTCAGGATCGCGCCCAACAGCTGCTGTTCGGCCTCGACCGAATGCGGCATGGTATCGGGGTTCTGAACCTCGGCGGACGTCTGTCCGATTGTGGTGATTTCGTTCATTGCTGCTCTACCGCCTCTTGGGTCAGAGGTCATAGCCGAGCGTCGCGAGTCGGCCAAGATGTATGTTTTCTGGGGATATGCTGTGTATATCTCCGAACCCCCTTATCTTGGCGGAAAAGGTGGGTGCGCGTCAACATATGGTAGAATGCGGGCGCCAACCGGCAAGGCGGCGCCCGGTTTCCCTTACGTCCGGGCTCAGCTCTTGTGGGCCGCCTGCCAGGCGCGCGGATCCTTGAGAAACGCTTCGACCCCGTTCAGCGTCGTCGCGTCAAACGCGCCCTGGATGCGCGCCTCGGCCAGCACATCCCACCAGGTGCACAGGTAATGCAGCGCAACCCCGTGATCTCCCAGCGTCTTTTCCGTCTCGGGGAAGATGTCGTAGTAAAAGATCACCGCCGTATGGCCACAGCTTGCGCCGGTCTCGCGGATCGCATCGACAAAGGACAGTTTCGAGCCGCCATCGGTAGTCAAATCCTCGACCAGCAGCACCCGCTGCCCCTCGCTCATCGCGCCCTCGATTCGGGCATTGCGACCATAGCCCTTTGGCTTTTTGCGCACATAGGTCATCGGCAGCGCCATCCGCTCGGCCACCAGCGCTGCAAAAGGGATACCGGCCGTCTCGCCGCCCGCGATATTGTCGAAGGCCTCGAACCCTGCGTTGCGCATTACGGTAACGGTCAGGAAATCCATCAGGGTCGAACGGATGCGCGGAAAGGAGATCAGCTTACGGCAGTCGATATAGCTGGGCGAGGGCAGGCCCGAGGCCAGGAAATAGGGCTCTTTGGTGTTGAAATTCACCGCGCCGATTTCCAGCAGCATGCGGGCGGACAGGCGGGCAATTTCTTCGCGGGTGGGATAGGAAGCGGGGATCATGGCAATGTTCTCTGGTTCGGATCTGTGCGGCGCTGTGTCGTGCGCTGGCATAGCCCGACGACCCTACCATGTTCAAGCAGGCTTTGGCGTTTCAGGTTGGCGCAAGGGCAGGTTGAGGCAAAACCGGCTTCCCTTGTCGCGGCCAGCGCTGTGCGCGGTTGCGGCGCCATTATGCGCTTGCATGATCTGGCGCACATTGGCTAGCCCCAGACCAGTCGCGGTTTCGCCGCCGGTGGGTATGGCCGACAGGGTCTGAAAGCGGCCAAAGACCAGTTGCAGGTCGTTTTGGGTCAGGCCCTGGCCGGTATCGGTGACGACAATCGACAATTCCCCGTCGGCAACGGCCATGGTGACATCGACAGAACCGCCGGGGCGGGTGTATTTGATTGCGTTGCGGATCAGGTTATCGACAGCAGAAATCAGGTAGGTATCGTCGGCCTCGACCTGAATGGAACTGTCCTCGGGCGTAGTGAAAGAAAGAGCAACATTCTTGCGCCGCGCATCATCGCAATTAGCTGCGACGGCAATGTCGATCAGCCGAGAAGGATCGACAGTGCGATACGAAAGCACCAAGGCATCGCCTTCTGCACGCACCCGCTCCAGTGTCGCCAAGATCAGGTCGGACATTCGTTCGGCTCCGTTCAGAATCTTGTCGAAACCAACCGCGATGCGGGCAAGATCGGGCACTTCCATCACGCCGTGTTGCTGACCCAGTTCAGCCTGGGCGATGATTGCCGCAAGCGGGCCGCGCAAGTCGTGGGCAATTACGCCCATCAGGCTGGTTTTCTGGGCGTTCTCGTGTCGCAACCGATTAAATCCGCGCTGCAACCTGGCATTGAGGTCGGATAATTCGGCGATCATTTCCTGCCTTTCGACCTCGAACGCCAATCGGCGCAATTCGGCTTCGGCGCGCTGGGCGAAAATCCGGGCGATGGCAGTGGCCAACTCTGTCTCGACAATGGGATCATTGGAAAAGATGGCGAGATGCCCGATCGTTTGCTCTTCGGTATCCCGCAGAGGGATGCCGATGTAGCCTTCGTAGGCGGCTTCATTCGGGTAGAGTTCGGCGATATCGCAAGGGATCGTCACGGTTTCACCGCGATACACCTGAGCGCACGGGGTTTCCTCGAGCCGGTAACGCAGATCATGCACGGCCTGCTGTCCGCGCAGCGCGTAGAGTGCGCGCGCGTGGGTGGGCGGAACGCCCTCACCATAGGTGACGGCGACAAAGGCCGTATCCAGATACAAGCTCAGCGCCTCGATCAGCCGCCGCAGCATGTCGTGCCCGACCTGGCAGGCGATGCTTTGCGCGATCTGGAGGATTTACTGAGTTTTTGGCGAAGGCATTGTGCGAAATCGGGCTTGTGGCTTGAATTGCCATCATGCTAGCGCACGCGCCGTGCCCTAGCCAGACTTTCACGACTTTGCGCGGGACTGGTCGGACCGGGCGCGGCACTCGCCGCGATTTTTGAATGTCAGGCGGAGACGCTCCAATGCAACGGGACGCCGGGATCGAACACGGTGACGGTGTGGTCCCCGGCGGGCAGGGTTTTGGGGATGTCGAGCGGGTCGAGCTTGCTGAGCGTGATCATGTCGTCATTGACGGGCAGGCCATAGAACGCGGGACCATGCAGCGAGGTGAAACCTTCCAGCTTGTCCAATGCGCCCGCCTGTTCGAACACATGCGCCAGGCAGGAGAGCGCGATGGGCGCGGTGAAGCAACCCGCGGCACAGCATTCTGCCTCCTTGGCGTGGGTCGGATGGGGCGCACTGTCGGTGCCGAGGAAATAGCGGGCATCGCCCGAGGTGGCGGCGGCGACCAGCGCCTCGCGGTGTTGGCGGCGCTTGAGGATCGGTAGGCAATAGTAGTGCGGGCGCATACCGCCCACCAGCATGTCATTGCGGTCGAACATCAGGTGCTGGACCGTGATCGTCGCCCCCAGACCCTCGGAGTGCGATGCCACATAGTCGACCCCGTCCTTTGTGGTGATGTGCTCCATGATCACGCGCAGTCCTGGTGTCGCGCGGCGGATCGGGTCAAGCACCCGGTCGATGAACACCGCCTCGCGGTCGAAAATGTCGATCTCGCGATCCGTGACCTCGCCATGCACGCAGAGCGGGCAGCCGATTTCGGCCATGCGTTCGAGCACCGGGCGCACCTTGTCAAAATTCTTCACGCCGCTAGCGGAATTGGTGGTGGCACCCGCCGGGTAGAGCTTGACCGAGGTGATCAGCCCGCTTGCATGGGCCGCCGCCAGATCGTCTGGATCGGTCTGCTCGGTTAGGTAAAGCGTCATCAGAGGCTTGAACGTCATGTCCTCGGGCAGCGCCGCCAGTATCCGGCCGCGATAGGCGGCGGCCTGTGCCCCGGTCACCACCGGCGGCACCAGGTTTGGCATGATGATGGCGCGGGCGAAATGGCGCGCCGTTTCGGGCAGGACGGCGGCCAGCATGGCGCCGTCGCGCAGATGCAGGTGCCAGTCGTCGGGGCGGCGGATCGTGAGGCTCTGGGTCATGCCGCCCCGCTAGCACAGGTGCGGCATTCGGGAAAGGGGGCGAGGCAATTTGCGCGGTTCTCAGTGACCCGCGCGCGCGGCAGTCTGGCCCGGTAGGGGGACGTGATGCGCCGCAGGCTGACACTGGAACATACCTATGACACCGATCCAGACCGGCTGTTCCGGCTGGTCACCGATCTCGACACGCTGGATGCGGTGATCCAGCCGTGGATGCGGCTGGATCATCTGCCTTCCGGCCAGGTCCGCCAGGGGCAGATCATCGACGTCGACCTGTCATTGCTGGGCCTCTTCCCGTCGCAACCCTACCGGATGGTCGTGACCCTGTTCGACGCCGCAGCTCGGCGCATGATCTCCGAGGAGATCGGCCATGGCATGCGCCGCATGGTGCATGAGTTGGAGGTGCAGTCGCAGGGCGGCCGCGCCCGCCTGATCGACCGGATCGAGATCGAGGCAGCAGGCCCAATGGCGCCGCTGATTCTGTTCTGGCTGCGGATCACGCATCGCTGGCGTCATCACATCCGCAAGCGTCTGCTGAAATCTCAGACCTGACCGGGGGGCGGCGTGAACTTTCCGGCGCGCGCGTCTTCTTCCAACTCTTCCAGACGGCGGCGGAACCGCCGCGCGGGCATCCGCGCAATCACGTTGCGGCAGACGACCATGTTCAGATAGGGTCGGCCCTGTCGGTCAAGAACGGCCACCAAGCCCTTGAGATAGCGAGGATAAGACCTGCGAGCGCGGTAGAGCTGAAAGAAGCTGCTCGAATTCAGCTTGCCGGATCCCGCCAGGATCAAGATGCGATAGAGCAGGCTCATATCCAAAAGCCGCGCCTGCAACTCGGCGCCCATATAGCGCATCCGTAGCCGGGTCACGTTCGACCTCTGGAACAGGGTCGCATGCATAGCGTCCAACGTTTCGGCCGGGTCATACAGGACAAAGGCATGGTCGGCCGCGTCCAGCATATCGGGGGCATAGCCATAGCGGTCGGTGAACGACACTCGGCGCATCTCGGTGAACCGGTCGTCCCATTCGGTCATGCGGGCATCCAGCGTCGCTTGCGGCTGCACCGCAACCACGGTCGCACCCGGCGCCGCCACGGAAAACGCCGCCGCCGCATAGCCGCAGGGACCGGCGCCGTAGAACACGACCCGGCTGAAATCCTCAAAAAAGCCGTCGTCGATCAACCGGTCGAAGAAACCATAGACCTTGGGGTCGCGGAACCAGGTATCGCCATCGGAAATGATGCACAGATGCGACCAGCCTTTGGACTTCACCAACTCGAAACCAAACGGCTGATGGGATTCCGACATGGCGCGGATGCCCTCGGCGGTCTCAAAGGTCACGATCAGCGTGGCATCACGGTCGATGAAGGTCGCGAAATGACGCTCGCCCAGGTCCTGTGCCATGCCTTCGGCCTCAGCCTGTTCCAGAAGTTTTTGCTTCCAGACCTCGCGGCGGAACCCGGCGATGGAGTCGTCGATGCTTGTCTGTGCGTCCTGCATAACTGATCCTCGAACCTCCGGCCTCGCGGCGGACCGGTTACGGGATCAAGATTTATCGACGAATTGAGGCCAAATTGGGCAAATCTCAGGCCGGTTTCGGGCCGTTTTCCGGGCCGTTCCCGGCGGCCTCCATCCGGCCCAGATTGGCAAACCCCACCAGCGTGCGGGCCGAGGCGGCGTTGATCAGCCTCGATGGCGGCGTCATCAAAAGTCGCGCGAAAAGCGCGCGATAGGGCTCCTGCTTCATCAGCTCGGTAAAGCGTTTCTGCCGCCAGGCCACCGCGCGCTTGTGCAGGCGCGCCAGTTTTGTATCGGCCATCAACTCCCGCCGGATCGGCTCGGATCGCTCCGCCATCCGGGCAATCGAGGTATCCATGTCGGTGTTGAAATTACGCTCGACCCAGTAATCGACGTCCAGCATATGGTCGGAATGCACCGCGCGGCCCCTGTCAGCCTTCAGCACATAGCTTTCCATTGCGCCCAGCGGGTAGTGGTTCAGCTGCGCCAGCCCGTAATTCGCTCGGCCATAACTGGAAAAGATGCGGCTTTCTCGAAACTGCGCATCCAGCTCGCGCCCGTGGCTGTCGAACCAGCGCGCCTGCTCCAGCCGCTCGGTCACCGGGTTGCGCGGCCGGTGCACGCCCAGTTTCCGGTAAATGCCATCGTTGCGGTATAGCGTCTTGAACATCGACGCCCGCCATGGCCAGAACAGGATTTCCGGCGCGCAACGGGTAAACTGGCCCGTCACCGGCTCATCGACAAAGCGCGTGATGTCGGCATTCCCAAAAAGCCGCCACGTCAGGGTGATTGCGCTTGCCTCGGGCAGGGCGGCCAGCAGGTCGGGCACGGTTCCGTCACCTGCGTGGATATTGACGAATTCGTCTACGTCCAGCGGCAGGATCCAGTCTGCCTGTTTCACCAGCTTGTGCTTGGACGCGGATTTCAGCGCGGTGAACTGGATGCCGCCCTTGTCATAAGGGCCATCGTTGCGCAGATGCACCAGTTGACCCATTTCCGCCAGCCGGTCCAGCATTGCGTCGGTGCCATCCTGGCAGTCGTTCGAAAACACCAAGAAATCGGTAAAGCCAACCGCCCTGTGATGGGCTAGCCATTCCAGCAGAAACGCCGCCTCGTTGCGCACGGTCAGAACGGCCAGTATACGCATGCGCCCTCACCAATCGCTGCGGAATACCGCAACCTTACCCTGCGACCAGCGCGGGAAAAAGACCAGACCGGCGCGGCTCATTGCCTCGAACACCCGGGCGATCCCCTTCTTACCGATCCATTGCGGATGCAGCTCGATCAGCACCGCGCGCAGATCGCTCAGGTCGAGTTCGGGCAACAGATCGGCCTCGGCCCCTTCGATATCGCAGATCAGCACACTGGGCTTGATCCGTGCCAGCGCCTTGGCGGCGTCCATTACCGGCACCGGCACCTTATCCACTGTGTCGTCATCCTCGGGCAGCACCTCCAGCGAACTGTCCAGGATCGAGGCACGCTGATAGAACGCCCGCCGCCCCGGTTTGGTCCCCAGCAGAGCATGATGGATTTGCGCGTTGGTGACGCCATTGGCGGCATGCACCGCCTCGATATAGGGGATCAAGCGTGGATTGGCCTCGAAACAATGCACCGCAGCGGCCTTTGTCTTGGTGCTCACCAGCGTCGACATGAACCCGATGCCCGCACCCAGTTCCATCACCACGTCGCCTTCCTGCACCAGCCGATAGGCCGCGCGCGCCTCCTTGGCCTCGTAGCCATCGGTGCGCAGCAGCACCCGCACCCGTTTCGGCAGGATATCCGCATCCAGCGGAAACCGCATCCCGCGCGAGGTGATGAACTTGCCGTCGTCCGTCCGGGTCCCGTCCGCCATGGTTCAGCTCTCCACATCCAGCGCCAGCGCATAAGCGACACGTTCCGTTCCGCTCAACCGCACCTCCAGCGCCTGTTCGTAAAGCTCCTCGAACTCGGGCATCCCGTGCAGCTCCTCGGCCTTGGCGCGGTGCCAGTCCAGCCCGGCCTGATGCAACGCGCGCAGCGTGTCGTCGGCCATCAGCCGGTCGTATTCCTCGCGCAGTCGCGGCAGGTTGCGCTTTATCGTGACATCGCGGTGGTCGTTCCAGTCCATCCGGATCCAGTAGTTCAGCCCGATCGAGCGATCCACATGCAGTGCCCGCCCGCGCTGGCGCTTGACCAGGAAACTCTCGGCGCTGCGCAGCGCGTAATGATTGAGCTGGAGCAGATCATACCCAATGGATTTCTTGGAATTCCGCCAACCCGATTTCAGCACCTCTCCGGTCATGTCCTGACCCGAGCCATTGACCCATTTCACCTTGTCACTGAACTCTTCGTCCAGCTTGTTGGGCCGGTGGCAGCTGATCTTCTCATAGGCGCCGATATTGCGGAACATGGTCTTGAACCCCCAGACCGTGTGCGGCTTGGGGCAGTATTTCGGCGCGCAGGCGTCGAACTGGTCGATGACGAACTCGTCCTTCAGCCCGGTCACGCCATTATGGCCGAACAGCCGCCAGGTCATCGCCACGTTGGTGGCATCCGGCGCGGCGGCAAAGAAATCATCCAGCGTGCCATTACCGCAGCGGATATTGATGAACTCGTCCACGTCGATATGGATGATCCAGTCGCTGTTCTTCAGCACCGGTTCCTTCAACGCCTGGTTCAGCGCGTATTGCTGGGGCGAGTTGCCCTTCCACTTGTCGTTATTGCGGTGCTGAAGGACACCCAACTCCTGCAATCGACCCAGAATATCGTCCGTGCCGTCGGAACAGTCGTTGGTGTAGATCAGGAAATTATCCACCCCGATCGCCCGGTGATAGGCCACCCATTCGATGATATAGGGCGCCTCGTTCTTCATGCAGCCCACGATCAGGTTGCCGGTCTTACCCTTGGCCAACTTGCGCGGCTTGGCGGGGGTGAAGGCGGCGGCCAGCTGTTCCTCGTCCACCGCGCCGATCCGGTTATGCGGGGCAAAGGAGGATTTGCGCAGCTTCTCGTAATTCTCCACCGCCGCCGGCGGCATCAGCCGTCGCGCCGCCGGGCTCAGCGTGCCATCCTCGGGCGCGTCTTCCGCAACCACCTCCTCGGCCCGCACCAGCGGCTCGGGCAGGGGGGCGGCGGTAATCTGTTCGGCCCGCGCGCTCAGATGCTCCTCGGTCGTCTTGTCGATCCGCCAGCGCGCCGCCAGCAGGTATTGCGAGGCGCGATAGCCGCGCTCGGGGTCCGCCTCGACCCAGGCCACAGGCGCCGACGGCGGTGCGAAACAGGCCTCGGTCAGGGCCGGATGCCGCGCCGTCAGCGCCGCGTTGGCCGCCCGGAACCGCGCCGACAGGGCCGCCAGCCCGCCGGCGTCGGGCGGTGGGCCGTCGGTCGCAACCTCATCCAACAGCGCGCGCCACAATTGCCGCGTGACCACCTTGTCGCCACTGGCGATATAGCGCAGCAGGATCTCGTTGAACTGCCGCTGCCGCGTCAGCGTCGCCGCCGGGGGCAGGGCGGGCATCTCGGCCACAGCCGCACGCCCTATGTTGCGCTCGATCCCGAACATGGCGCGCACGAAATCCGTGGTCCCATGCCCGGCCAGAATCTCCGGGTCAAAGGGCAGGAACCGGACCGAACCCGGCCCGAACCCCTCTTCCCAGAGCGCCTCGAGCGCGGTGAAATCCAGCCAGAAGGCCGGGCCTTGCGTCTCCTCGAACTGGCCTTTCAGCGGTTCGATCGCGGGCATGCCCGCCAGCGCCGTATTCCACCAGTCGGGCGCGGCCACCAGCGCCAGCTCCTGGTCCAGCGGCGTGGCCCGCCCCTCGGACACCTGGGCGGCGTAATGCGCCAGCAACAGCCGGGCGGGATCGCCCACCACCGCCACCACCTCGATATCCTCCGACAAGGGCGCCAGCATCTCGCGCAGCCGCGCAATCTCCGACGGGCGATGCAACGAAGTCGCCATCTGCGCCGCTGACAGGATCAGCGTCTCGGGCTTTGCCTCCTCCACCTCGCGCGTCAGCGCCTCAATCACGCCCTCACGCAGCTTCTCCTGCGCTTCGGGCGCGGTGAAGCCCCGGTTATAGCGGAACAGGTCCACATGGCCCGGATCGCTGACCGCCATCGCCAGCCGCATGTGATTGCGGGTGCCGGGGCTGCGCGCGAACAGCGCGCCCTGTGCGCGCAGCACATCGCGTTTGGCATCCAGAATGCCCTGTATCCGCGCCGCACCCGCCACCTCGGGCCCGATATGAAGGATGATCCGCATCACTCGTCCTGACTGTCGCCCGCGGCCGGGGCGGGTTCCGCCGCCTCGTCCGCCGGATTGTCGTTGACCTTGCCCCACCACCGGATCGGCAGGCCCAGAAATGTGCCGATCTTCTGCGGCGCTTCCTCGTCCAGAATGTCGTATTCCAGAAAACTCGGATTGCCCGCAAACACCTGACGGCAGAACCGGTTGTGCCCGTCGATCCAGCGCACCAGATCCCCCGGTTCGCGCCCATATGTCCCCGGCAGCCCCGGAACATCGAACATCTTCAACCGCTTGCGGCCCAGGTTGGTCCAGCGGATCATGCTGTCGGCCTGCGCCTCGGCATCGCGATAGGACAGGATGAATTTTGCCCCCGGATGCCGTTCTATGATCGCCGACAACAGGCCCCAGTCGGTTTGCGGCCAGCGGTTCAGATCGCCACCCACCACGTTGATCTCGCTCAGCGCGTCGAATTCACCCAGCAGGTGCAGCGGATCGCCGGTCTCGAAATAGCCGCGATACATCAGATCGCCCAGGAAATGCCGCGCCACCTCGGGGTTGGCCGACTGGAACTTGCGCACCTTCCAGTCCGCCACCTTCAGCCCCGAGGCGCGCAGGGCCACGCCCAACGTCGTGGTGCCCGACTTGGGCAGGCCCAGGTTGATGACCCTCAGACGTGCCACGTCAGAGCATCCCCATCTCTAGCAGCATCGCCTCTTCCTCGGGCGGCAGCGTGCGGGCCCGGCGCAGCTGCTCCTGCATCTGCATATAGGCGGGCTGCGCCAGCAGCGCATCGCGCTTCTCGCGATGGAGTCGCACTGCCTCGGCATGCAGCGCGCCGATCTCGGTATCGGCCTTCAGCGCCTCCAGCGCCGCCTCCAGCGCGGGCAGATAGCGCGCGATGCTGGCATCCTGCCAGGCTGGATCGTTGCGCTCGCGCCAGTATGTATCGTCAAACGCCCGGTTCTCGCGGTTCACGTCGCCCCGGTCGTTCTTGACCAGGTAGCTGTCCAGCGAGCGCAGCGCGTAATGGTTCAGCGTCGCAAAATCGCGCGCGCCCTTTGCCGGGAACTTGCGGATGCGGCGCGGATTGGCAGCCACCAGAAACCGGTGCGGCACCTTGCGCCCCGATCCGTCGGTCCAGGCCAGGGTCTTCTTGTCGCCCTTGCGCTCGCTGAAAAACGGCCGGTGCGCGCCATAATACTGCAAGGGGAAATCCTTGCGCGTCAGCGACTTGACCTCGATCGCGGTCTCGCCGCACCAGATGTCGGGATTGTGGCTGCGGGTGAATTGCGCGATTACCGGCCGGTCCTCGAATGCGTCGATGCCATCGTTGGCGAAAAACTGGAAATGCACCGAGATCGCCGCCGGATCGCCACAGGCCTCGATCAGCGCTGGAATAGTGTGATCACCCACATGGATGTTCAGAAATTCGTCCACATCGGCGATCCAGACCCATTCAGCGCGCTTCACCACCTTCTGATGGGCGGCATCCTTCAGCGCCTCCATCTGGTAATTGCGCCCCTCGGCGGGGTTCGGCAGATGCACCACCCGCCCGGCCAGCGCCTCCAGATCCTCGCGCCCCGCCAGCGCATCCAGCAGCCGGTCGGTGCCATCGCTGCAATCGTTGGAGTAGAACAGGAAATCGGTCACGCCCAAGAGCCGGTTGAAGGCGATCCATTCCAGCAGGAACGGCCCCTCGTTCTTGACACAGGTGACGGCCGTTATCCGCATGGACCGGCCCCGTACCCGCGGGTCACTGATACAAGTCTCACTGTCATCGCCTGTCGCGGACGGTTTTTCCGCCCCCTCGTTGTTTCCAAAGTGATGCCATTTGAGCGCCCAACCGTCAACATTCGCCTAAGCATTCGACTTATGTCGCATCCCGACAGGAGTAAAACCGGGACACTGCCGCTTGACGGCGGCGCCGGGGTGATGCCCCATTGGGCCAGAGCGGGAAACCCGAGCGGAGGCAGCAGATGACCAAAGGCCAATCCATCGACGACGTCCAGCGCATGCTGGGCGAACAGGGCTATGTCTGCGGCCGGGCGCTGGCCACCGTGGTATTCCTGTCGCTGCGCCTCGGCCGGCCGCTGTTTCTCGAGGGCGAGGCGGGCGTCGGCAAGACCGAGATCGCCAAGGCCATCGCCGCCGCCCTGGGCCGCCGCCTGATCCGCCTGCAATGTTACGAGGGGCTCGATGCCGCCTCGGCCGTCTACGACTGGAATTTCCCCGCCCAGATGGTCGCCATCCGCACCGCCGAGGCCGCTGGCGGCGCCGACCGCACAGCCCTCCAGACAGAGCTGTTCTCGGACGAGTTCCTGATCGAACGACCGCTCCTGCAAGCCATGCGCCCCGACCCGGCGGGCGCGCCCGTGTTGCTCATCGACGAGCTTGACCGCACCGATGAACCTTTCGAGGCCTTCCTGTTGGAGGCGCTTTCCGATTTCCAGGTCACCATCCCCGAGCTTGGCACCGTCAAGGCGCCCGAGCCGCCCATCGTCATCCTCACCTCGAACCGCACGCGCGAGGTGCACGATGCCCTGAAA
Organism: Ruegeria marisflavi; assembly: GCF_025673445.1. Classification (NCBI taxonomy): domain Bacteria; kingdom Pseudomonadati; phylum Pseudomonadota; class Alphaproteobacteria; order Rhodobacterales; family Roseobacteraceae; genus Ruegeria; species Ruegeria marisflavi. Next base: position 11,693 of record NZ_JAOVQN010000019.1, on the reverse strand, counting down.
CGCCGCTGCCTCTATCACTGGGTCGACTACCCCGATTTCGACCGCGAGGTCGAAATCCTGCACGCCCGCGCGCCCGAGGCCGCCGAAACCCTCTCGCGCCAGGTGGTGGCTTTCGTCCAGACCCTGCGCACCGAGGACCTGTTCAAGAAACCCGGCGTGGCCGAGACCATCGACTGGGCCAAGTGCCTCCTCGCACTCGATGTGATCGACCTGAGCCCCGAGGTCATTGCCGACACACTGGGCGCGATCCTGAAATACCAGGACGATATCCAGAAACTGCAAGGCTCCGAAGCCAAGCGCATCCTCGACCAGGCCAAGGCCTCCTTGGAACCCGCCTGATGCTTCTTTCTGGTCCGAAATACTCCGGGGGTGCGGGGGCAGAGCCCCCGCGAAGGCCGCATGCCTGAATACGCCCCGCTTGTCCTGCCGGAAAATCCGCGTCTGGCGCAGAACATCATCCATTTCGCCCGGGCCTTGCGCAAGGCGGGCCTGCCCATCGGGCCGGGCCGCGTCATCGACGCGGTGCGCGCGGTCGAGGCGGCGGGGTTTACCGAGAAACGCGATTTCTACTGGACGCTGCACGCCTGTTTCGTGAACCGCCCCGAACACCGCGCCGTCTTTGCCCAGGTCTTCCGCCTCTACTGGCGCGACCCGCGCTATCTCGAACACATGATGTCGATGATGCTGCCCGCCATTCGCGGCGTGCAGGAGGAACGCAGCGCCCAGGCGGCCGAGAAACGCGCCGCCGAGGCGCTGCTCGACGGCATCCAGCCCGAATTGCCCGAACCCGAACCGGACAAGGAGGGCGAGGAAACCCTGATCGAGGTTGATGCCTCGCTCACCATGTCCGCCGAGGAAAAGCTCAAGACACTCGATTTCGAGCAGATGAGCACCGAGGAGGTCGCCCGCGCCAAACGCATGCTGGCCCGTCTCAGCCTGCCGGTGAAACCGATCCCTTCGCGCCGCAAACAGGCGGCAGTTCTCGGTCCCCGCATCGACCGCGCCCGCACCCTGCGCGCCGCCATGCGCCAGGGAGGCGAGATGCACAGCATCGCCCGGGCCGAACCGCGCCCGCGCTGGCCAAACCTCGTGGTGCTTTGCGATATTTCCGGTTCGATGAGTCAATATAGCCGGATCATCCTGCATTTTCTCCATGCCGTGTCCAACGCCAAGGGGCAGGGCTGGGCCAAGGTGCATGCCTTCACCTTTGGCACGCGGTTGACCAATGTCACCCGGCATCTGAAGACCCGCGATGTCGACGCCGCGCTGAAGTCCGCCGGGGCCGAGGCCCAGGATTGGGAGGGCGGAACCCGCATCGGCGCCTGCCTGCACGCCTTCAACCGCGACTGGTCGCGCCGGGTGATGGGGCAGGGCGCAGTGGTGCTCCTGATCACCGACGGGCTCGACCGCGACGACCCGGGCGCGCTTGCCGCCGAGATGGAGCGCCTGCACCTGTCCTCGCGGCGCCTGATCTGGCTGAACCCGCTCCTGCGCTGGTCCGAGTTTGCCCCCAAGGCGCGCGGCATCCGCGCTATGCTGCCCCATGTCGACAGCTTCCGCGCGGGCCATTCCATCGCCTCGCTCGAAGAACTGGCCGAAGTCATCTCGCGCCCCGACGACGTGGGCGAAAAGGCGCGGCTGATGGCGGCAATCCGCGAGGGTTAACGCCAAAGTCACCACACCGCCGGGTTGATGCCGTTTGGCCGCCGGGCAACGGCTCAGGTGCGGACCTGCAAAGACCTCCGAAACTGTGGTATCGTGACTTTGCAAACAGGAGGGCAAATGACCAAAGCACAAGAGATTTCCGATCATTGGGGCAAGGGAGATGTCTATTCCCGTATCCTGGAAACGATGGAACTGGCCGGGATTGATCCCAATACTCTGACCATCGAACAACTCGCACCGGTGGACCATTTCCATGCGCGGGGGTTCCCGGCCACCGTCGAGCTTGCAGATGCCTTACCCATCCGAGAGGGCGACACCCTTGTCGATATCGGCTGCGGCATTGGCGGCCCCGCCCGGTACCTGGCCAAGCGTTTCAACTGTCGCGTCGAGGGCATAGACATCACCGCGCCCTTCATCGACGCCGCTAACAAGCTAAGCGCATTGGTCGCGATGCAGGACGCCGTGAGATGCCAACATGGCGATGGTCAGAACCTCCCTTACAAGGACGAGACCTTCGACGGCGGATACAGCCAGCACGTCCTGATGAACGTGCCGGACCGGACCACCTTTTTCGCCGAGGCCTTTCGGGTCCTGAAGCCCGGCGCCTTTTTTGCGCTCACCGAACACGGGCTGGGCCCGGTGGGCGAACCGCACCATCCGGTGCCTTGGTCCGAAGACGGCAGCGGGGCCTATCTGATGCGTCCGTCGGACACGGTGGATATCCTCAAGGAAACCGGTTTCAGGAATATCGAGGTTACGGATACCGGTGAGAAATACCTGCAAGGATACAAGGCCGCCATGGCGCTCGCGGCCAAGGGTGAAGCGCCGGTTTTCGGCACACATATTCTTTTGGGTGAACTGGCCCCCCAGATCGTGAAGAACGCCGCACGGAATATCGAGGAGCGAAGGACCCAACCGGTTCAGATCATTTGTCGCAAACCCGAATAGGCGCGAGGCGAGTTCGCCATACCTGCAAACCGGTCGCCGTTTGGCTCGGTGCAAGTGGCGGGTCCGGTTGGCCCTCGCCATTTGACGAGACCCCTGTTCTCGGCTCCGGGTTTCAGAGCCGAGTATCCAGGGCGGGAAAATACGGGTGTGTTCCGCGCTGTACAAAACGGTCAATCGCCCGTCTGGCGCAGGTACAAAACGGTCAAAACGGGGCCATTCACTCCAGTTGCTTGGCGTTGCACTCGCGCGCCATCTCGATGGCCTTGTAGGTGCCCGTGAGGTTCACGGCAAAGGTATAGGCCTTTTCCGGAAATACGATCATCTCGTATTCCTTGGCCACCGCCTCGACCACCGACGGATCGTCGGTCAACACGTAACCCCCTGAATATCCTTTGGTAATATTGCCGCGCATCCCCGTGGCCTCGCCAATGAAAAGCTTTTCGCCCAGCAGGATCGCGATGGGTTCGGCTTCGCCCTTCTTGATGCCGGTTTCGGCCTTGGTGAAGACACCGATATAGGCGACGCCCCGGTCCTTGGTCAGCCCCATCTGCACCACGTTCTCGGCCGCATCCACGCTCTCGATCAGGCAGGATTTCTTGGCCGTGTCGACAAAGACATTCCAGCCTTCGACGCTGCCGTAGGGTTGGAATTCTTGCGCCAGGGCGATTGTGGCGGCAAAACTCGTTCCGACCATCGCAAGAGCTGCGAACGTCTTTTTGTACATTCTATTTCTCCTATAAAACAAAGCATTACAAGGAAACGGGCGGCACAGAGGCCGCCCGTGTCAGTTTCATGCTAACCCGCCGGTGCTGGCCCGGCAAGCGACCTCAACGGTCCAGATAGCTGCTTACCTCCTGGGCCGATCCGGCGCCGATCAGCAGGCTCGCCTGGCCCATGTCGGGCAGCTGGTGGGCGATCCCCTTGTGACAGTCGATACAGGTCTTCTCGCCGGTGAACAGCAGCCGCTGGTGGAAGTCCGCCGCCCGCGCGCTCTGGCGGGTGATGTCCATCGACTCGTCGGAATGGCAGTTGCGGCATTCCAGCGAGTCATTGGCCTCCAGCCGCGCCCATTCGTGCTGCGCCAGCTCCAACCGCTTGTCGAGAAACTTCTCCCGCGTGCTGATGGTGCCAAAGATCTTGCCCCAGACCTCCTTGCTGGCCTGCATCTTGCGCGCAATCTTGTTGGTCCAGTCATGCGGCACATGGCAGTCCGGGCAGGTCGCCCGCACGCCCGAGCGGTTGGTATAGTGGATCGTCGTCTTCAGCTCGGCATAGACGTTGTCGCGCATCTCGTGACACGAGGTGCAGAAGGTCTCGGTGTTGGTGAGTTCCAGCGCGGTGTTGAACCCGCCCCAGAACACGATGCCCATCACGAACCCGCCCATGGTCAGAAAACCCAAGGAATAATGGACACTTGGCCGCCGTATCGTGGCCCAGAGCCGTTTCAGGAACCCCAGCATCAGTCAGAGCTCCCCTGGTTGTTCTTCACATAGTCCAGCACCTGGTCGATATCGACAAACCCGTTCTCGACCAGCGGCCGGGCGTCTGTCTGCACCACGTGGCACTGGTTGCAGAAGTACCGGCGTGGTGTGACCGAGGCGAGGAACTGGTTGTCCCGGTTCATGAAGTGGGTGATCGAGATCATCGGCGCCTGGCTGATCTCAACCGCCGCGCGGCTGTGGCAGGACAAGCATTTGTTGGCGTTAAGGTCTATCTGGTAGCCGTCGATCTTGTGTGGGATCAGCGGCGGCTGCTCGGGATAGTTGCGCACCTGGCGCAGATCCGAGTTGATCTCCTTTGCCATTGCCGGCGGTTCGCTTTCAGTGTCAAGCGGCGTGCCGCCGCGCAGGGTCGCGATCGAGGTTTGTGCCATCGCCGAACCGGCAACAGCCAGGACAAGGGCGGCGACAAGGGTCAGTTTGCGTTTCATGGTCACACTCCCACCGGCACGACGCGCACGGCGCATTTCTTGAAGTCTGTCTGTTTCGACAGCGGATCGGTGGCATCGAGCGTCACCTTGTTGATCAACTGCCGCGCATCGAACCAGGGCACAAAGACTAGCCCCTTGGGCGGCTTGTTACGGCCCCGGGTCTCGACCCGGCTGATGATGTGTCCGCGCCGGGATTCGACCTTGACGGCGGAGCCGCGCCGCACGCCCATGGCCTCGGCGTCGTCGGGGTGCATATAGACCAGCGCATCGGGCACCGCCTTGTGCAGTTCCGGCACGCGCTGGGTCATCGAACCCGAGTGCCAGTGCTCCAGAACCCGACCAGTGCTGAGCCAGAGCGGATAGTCCGCATCGGGGCTTTCGGCTGGTGGCTCATAGGGCAGGGCAAAGATCACCGCCTTGCCGTCGGGCTTGCCGTAGAAATCGAAATCCGAGCCGGGTTTTACATAGGGATCGGACCCTTCCTTGAACCGCCACTTGGTTTCCTTGCCATCGACCACCGGCCAACGCAGGCCGCGCACCTCGTGATAGATGTCGAACGGGGCCAGGTCATGCGCATGTCCGCGCCCGAATTCGGCATATTCCTCGAACAGACCCTTCTGAATGTAGAAGCCAAAATCCTCGCTTTCGTGGTTGCCGTATTCCTTGGCTTTCTCGGTCATTTCGAACTTGTCGACCTGGCCGTTGGCAAACAGCACCTCGAACAGGGTCTTGCCCTTGTAGTCGGGGTTTGCGTCCAGAATTTCTGCTGGCCATACCTCGTCTGTGGTGAAGCGCTTGGAGAATTCGACGAGTTGCCACATGTCCGACTTGGACTCGCCCGGGGCATTGACCAACTGGTACCAGAACTGGGTGCGGCGTTCGGCGTTGCCATAGGCGCCTTCCTTTTCGACCCACATCGCGGTGGGCAGGATCAGGTCGGCGGCTTCGGCCGTGACGGTGGGATAGGCGTCCGAGACCACGATGAAGTTGTCGGGGTTGCGGTAGCCCGGCAGCCCTTCCTCCATCATGTTCGGGGCGGCCTGCATGTTGTTGTTGACCTGCACCCAGTAGCAGTTGATCTCGCCATCCTTGAGCTTGCGGTTCTGCAAGACGGCGTGGGCCCCCACCCATTCCGGCACGGTACCGGCGGGTAGTTTCCAGATCTTTTCCGCATACGCCCGGTGCTCGGGCTTGGCGACCAGCAGATCGGCGGGCAGACGGTGGGCAAAGGTGCCGACCTCGCGCGCGGTGCCGCACGCCGAGGGTTGGCCGGTCAGCGAGAAGGGCGAGTTGCCAGGCTGCGAGATCTTTCCGGTCAGCAGGTGGATGTTGTAGATCATGTTGTTGACCCAGACACCGCGGGTGTGCTGGTTCACGCCCATGGTCCAGAGCGACATAACCTTGGTGTCGGGGTCGGCGTAGAGCGCGGCGATCTTCTCCAGCGTCTCGGCGGGAACGCCCGACATCTCGGCAGCCTTTTCCAGGGTGTATTCCGAGACGAACTCCGCGAACTCGTCAAAGCTCATCGGTTCGGATTTGCCCGAGTTCGGGTTCGCAGCGGCCTGTTGCAACGGATGGCTGTCGCGCAGGCCATAGCCGATATCGGTGGCGCCGCGGGCAAAGTTCACGTGCTTGGCCACGAAGTCCTGGTTCACCGCGCCATTCTGGATGATGTAATTGGCGATGTAGTTCAGGATTACCAGATCGGTGTGCGGGGTGAACACGGCGGGGATATCCGCCAGGTCAAAGCTGCGATGCTGGAACGTGGACAGGACCGCGACCTTGACATGCGGGTGGCTGAACCGGCGGTCGGCGATGCGGGTCCACAGGATCGGGTGCATCTCGGCCATGTTCGAACCCCAGAGCACGAAGGCGTCGGCGTGTTCGAAGTCGTCATAGCAGCCCATCGGCTCGTCGATGCCGAAGGTGCGGATGAAACCGACCACAGCCGAGGCCATGCAATGGCGCGCGTTGGGGTCGATGTTGTTCGAGCGGAAGCCCGCCTTCATCAGTTTCGAGGCGGCGTAGCCTTCCCAGACCGTCCACTGGCCCGAGCCGAACATGCCGATCCCTTGCGGTCCCTTGGCCTTGAGCGTGGCTTTCCACTTCTCGGCCATGATGTCGAAAGCTTCGTCCCACGAAACCGGTTCGAAGTCGCCGTTCTTGTCGTAGGCGCCGTTCGACTTGCGTAGCAGCGGCTGCGTCAGACGGTCCTGTCCATACATGATCTTGGACAGGAAATAGCCTTTGACGCAGTTCAGGCCGCGGTTCACCTCGGCCTCGGCGTCGCCATGAGTGGCGACCACACGGCCGGCCTTGGTCGCGACCATGATCGAGCAGCCTGTGCCGCAGAAGCGGCAAGGGGCCTTGGACCATTTCAGATCGGTCAACTGGGCATCGGTCACCAGGTTCTGGGCGGCTGCCGGTATCGGCAGGCCAGCGGCTGCGGCCGCGGCAGCAACCGCCTGGGCCTTGATGACATCTCTTCGGGTCAGGTTTGGCATGGATACCTCCTCGGGGTCCGGCTATTGACCGATTGGGGACAGTCCGCTTTCGGACTGGTGATAGACAAGGGCGGCGCTGACAACGCCGTCGATCAGGCTGAGCCTGTTGAGCTCGCCGACAATCTCGGCCTCGCTGGGCGTCTCAAGCGTGACGATGATCTTGCCCGACGGATCGGTCAGCGCCACTTCGACCGCGGCGCAGGTTTCGATCTCGGCAACGACAGACGCGATGCGCGACGGTTCGGCGGTCAGCAAGAGGCTGGAAATGTGGGTGACGTCAGACATTGGCGGTCTCGTTCGGGCTCAGGGTGATGGCGTCCACCGGGCAGGTGGCCAGACAGGCGCCGCAGCCTGTGCATGCTTCTGCCTTTATGACGATGCGGCCCACGGGGCGTTGAGTAAAGTCAAGTCGCAGGGCCTGTTCCTCGCAGCTGTCCCGGCACAATTGGCAACTGATGCCCGAGGTCATCATGCAGCCGGGATCAATGGACGCGACCAATGTCCAGGGCCGTTCGCTGACGTCGGTAAAGACCGCCTCGGTGCAGGTTTCGGCGCATCGACCACAGAACGTACACTCGCCCTGTCTGAAATCGACCACAGGTGTCCGTCCGGGGCCGGGCACCAGGATTGCTTCGGGGCAGGCGGCGACACAGTCCCCGCAACTAGTGCACTTTTCCATGACCGAGGCTTCGGTGCTCCAGGGGGGGCGAATGACGGCGCCGCGACCGGTCAGAACGGAACGGCGGCCGGATGTTGCAAAACGCGCAGCAGACATGGGTTCAGCCCGCAGGCGGTCCGTAGATCAATTGCGACATCCAGATGATGAAGCCCAATCCTCCGACAATGGCGACCGCAAGGGCGGGCGCCAGAAAGACCGCGAGGGCAATGAAGGCGCGACGCTCGTCGCGTTTCGCCGGCGTATAAGGTGTGGCTGGGCTGGATTCTGGCCTCATTTGTTCGGTCCTTTCTGGCGATCGAACAGGTTCTCTCACGTAAATGTGAAGACCCTCAATAGGGAGGGATTGAAACAGTGTATTTGATTTATGTCATAGCGCCAGCGATCCGTCTATTTGATCTATGTCATGCAAACATTTGAATAATTAAGGTATACGAAAATTGGAATGTAAGCGATTTGAGGAGAGAGACATGTCTTTGAACTGGAAGGCGGGGGGCTTGCTGCTGGGGCTGGTGTTCTTTGCCGCCGTCCTGCTGGTCAAGCCGATCGGGGTATCGACACAGTTTGTCATCGTCGATGGGATCATTGGCGATCTGGTGAACCCGGATCTGGTGAGCCAGACCGATGACGGCATTACTTCGACCAACGCGTATCTTGCGAAATCGGGTGGCAAATATGCAAAGTCGGTAGCCGATCCGCTTAACTATTCCTTCATCTTCGTGCTGGCGATGATGCTGGGCGGGTTCCTGTCGGCGATGGCGCGCGGCGGGGTTGGCCAAAGCGAACGGAACATTCCCGAGGTGTGGCGCGCCAATTTCGGGGACAGTACGTTCAAGCGATATGCGGTTTCGTTTCTGGGCGGGTTCGTCGTGCTCTATGGCGCACGGCTGGCGGGGGGCTGTACCTCGGGGCATATGATGTCGGGAATGATGCAGACCGCGCTGAGCGGCTACATCTTTGCCGCCGGAGCCTTTGCCGCCGCGATTCCCGTTTCCATCCTGATGTTTCGCAAGGAGGCCTGAGCCATGTCCTCGATTCTACTCGCTGTTGTTATTGGGGCTGCCTTTGGTGCCGTGTTGGATCGGGTTGGCGCCTCTAACCCCAACGCGATCAACCGTATGCTGAACCTGACCGATCTGCGCTTGGCCAAGTCGATTCTGTTGGCCATCGGCACCGGGTCGGCGCTGATGTTCGGGGGTCAGATGCTGGGCCTGGTCGAGGTCGGCCATATGTCGGTCAAGACTGCCTATGTCGGCGTGTTCCTGGGTGGGCTGATGCTGGGGGCCGGTTGGGCCGCCTCGGGCTATTGTCCGGGCACCGGTGTGGTGGCGCTGGCTTCGGGGCGCAAGGATGCGCTGTTCTTCGTCGCTGGCGGATTGCTCGGCGCGGCCGCCTACATGCTGACCTACCCGGCGTGGAAGGCTTCGGGTTTGCTGGACAAGATCGCAGGCGGGGCGGTGACGCTGGGAACCGTGCCCGGCTCCAAGTACGAAGGTCTGACCGCACTTCCCGGCGATATCCTGGGGCTGGTGCTGGGCCTCGGTTTCGTGGCGCTCGCCTTTGCGCTGCCGGAACGGCTTGTGCGTCGGGAGGTGGCGCAACCGGCTCCGGCTGAATGAACAAGTCCGCGCCGCGGGCGAGGTCAGGTATGACCTCGCGCTGATTGGTGATGGCAATGCCCGTTCCCGGCCCGGCGAGACCACTCTTGCCGGGCCTTTGTTGCGACAGACGGCAAGGCCGACTTTCGCACCATTGAATTGGTCGCCTTCCTCACCATACTTACAGGGGGGAGGCAGGCATGGAACGATTTGACAACTGTCCGGAGACAGCTCTGGAATGGCACCGGCAAGGGCTGGGTGCGGCCTTGGCCACCGTGGTCGAGACCTGGGGAAGCGCCCCGCGCCGAACCGGATCGCAATTGGTGATCGGGGGCGATGGTCGCATTCAGGGATCGGTTTCCGGCGGCTGTGTCGAAGGCGCGGTGATCGTCGAGGCGCTGGAAGCACTGGACGAGGGCGAGGCCCGGTTGCTGGAATTCGGGGTCAGCGACGAAGACGCATTTGCCGTCGGTCTGGCCTGTGGCGGCACCATCAGGGTACTGGTTGAACCGGTCGGCAAGATCCTTTCGGAAGAGATGCTGGCAGAACTGGTTACCGCCCGCGGTCGCCGCGAGGCGCTGGCCTATGAGGTGAACCTGACAACCGGCCACCGCGCGTTGAAGCGCGGCGCCTATCCCGACCGGATGCGGATGGACCGTTCGGGTTTCGAAGAAGATGGCCAAACATTCGTGCTGGTCCACAACCCGCCGCTGCGGCTGATCGTTGTGGGGGCGGTGCATATCGCGCAGGCGCTGGTGCCGATGGCCCGGATCGCGGGATATGACCCGGTGATCATCGACCCGCGCGAAGCTTTTGCCAGCGAGAACAGGTTTCCGGGCGAGACCATCCTGCATGACTGGCCGGACGAGGCGGTGGCCCAACTGGGGCTTGATCCGCGCACGGCGCTGGTGCTGTTGACCCATGACCCCAAGCTGGACGATCCGGCGCTGGAAGCAGCCTTGACCGCAGATGTGTTCTATATCGGCGCGCTTGGCTCGACACGCACGCATTCAAAACGCGTGGAGCGTATGCGGCAGGCGGGCTTTACCGAGGCGCAGATCGCGCGGATTCACGGCCCCATCGGGCTGGATATCGGCGCCGCTGGTCCGGCCGAGATCGCGGTTGCCACCCTGGCCCAGATGACGGCCGTGTTGCGGGGCAGGGCATGAAGTTTGGTCCCCTGGCCATAGCCGATGCCGAAGGGGCGATCCTGGCGCATTCCGTCAAGGCCGGTGACAAAAAGCTGCGCAAGGGGCTCAGGCTGGAAACGGCCCATCTGGCGCAGTTGAATGCGGTTGGCATTACGGATGTGATCGCTGCCCGGCTTGATCCGGGCGATTGCCACGAAGACGCGGCCGCGCGCCAACTGGCGGCGGCCTTGGCGCCTCACCCGGCAGCGATGGGTCTGCGCGTGACCGATGCCTTTACTGGCCGTGTCAACCTGCTGGCTGACGGGCCGGGCGTGGTGATGCTGGATGTCGATGCGATCGAACGGTTCAACATGGTGCATCCGATGATCACCGTGGCGACGGTGCCGCAATATCAGCAGATTGGGCCGGGCGGCATGGTGGCGACGATCAAGGTCATTTCCTATGCAGTTCCGCAGGTGGATGTCGACCGGGCCGCCGCAGCCGCTCATGCGGCGATCCGCGTTGCAGCGCCGGTATACAGGACTGCAAGCCTTGTCGTCACCGATATCCCCGGGGGGCCCAGCAATGACAAGGGTATCGCGTCGATCCGGGGGCGGGTCGAGGCGCTGGGCATGACGCTGGTCGAGGTGCGCACGGTTGCGCATCACCAGGCGGAACTTGCCGCCGTGCTGCCAGGCATAGGCGGAGACCTTGTGATGATCCTCACTGGATCGGCCACTTCGGATCCCGAGGACGTGGCGCCGTCCGCACTCCGCCTTGCGGGCGGACAGGTCGAACGGTTCGGCATGCCCGTTGACCCGGGCAACCTCCTGTTTCTGGGCACACTCGGGGATCGGCCGGTCATCGGCCTGCCCGGTTGCGCCCGGTCTCCGGCCTTGAACGGGGCGGATTGGGTGCTGTCCCGGGTGGCCTGTGGCATACCGGTATCAGGCCGCGATATCGCCTGTATGGGGGTCGGCGGACTGCTCAAGGAAATCCCGACCCGGCCGCAGCCGCGTGCCGGGCGGAATGCCTGATTTCGTGCCGCAGGGTGGCACTGCTGCAAGGCCGGTCATCGCGATATTTTTGTTCTCAAACGGAATTTGCCGTGTTTAACTCGGCGCAGGGAAGACAATCAAAAAGGGAGGGTTTCATGCCACAGGTCTCGATGACTGTGAACGGTCGTGCTGTTGTAGGTACGGTTGAGGGTCGTGAGTTGTTGAGTGGATTTTTGCGGGATCA